>NZ_JBBMEY010000001.1:0-177900 GCF_040096285.1 Ruminococcoides intestinihominis
AGAAGGAGTTTGTTTTTTATACTCATCGCTAAAGCTTTTTTGAACCCCCGATACAATCGGGGGTTTTCGTTATACAAAAAAGAACCACTAATGACTAGCCCATTAGTGGTTCTTAAAATATGTATTGTTAAATAATTATTTAACCTTTACTTTACACTTTAGAGTGATACCGTTTGCCTTTACAGTAATAGTAGCATTACCCTTTTTCTTAGCAACTACTTTACCCTTAGCATTTACAGTAGCAACCTTAGTATTAGATGACTTAAAAGTTACCTTGCCGATTTTGCCCTGTACTTTTAGAGTATAGTTCTTTTTAGCCTTTAGGTTAAGCGTAGTTCTGTTAAGTGTTGGGTTCTTAACTGTTACTTTGAAAGTTCTAGATACTCTATTATTTGTAACTGTAATTACTGCAATACCTTTCTTTACACCTGTTACTACACCGGTTGAAGAAACCTTAGCTACTCTAGTATTGTTACTCTTATAAGTTGTCTTACCCTTACCATTCTTTACAGCAGCCTTAACAGTAGTTCTGCCCTTTACATATACTGATCCTTTAGTTCTAGCCAGAGAAACTGTTGTTTTCTTAACTACAGGCTTAGTAGGTGTAGTTGTAGATGGCTTTGTAGTAGTTGGAGTTGTAGTAGTAGGTGTAGTTTCTGTTGGAGTTGTTTCTGTAGGTGTTGTTTCAGTTGGAACTTCTCTCTTAACTAATGAGTTAATAGCAAGTGTTAGGTGCTTAACCTGTTCATTAATAGAAGCCTGATTTCTAGCATTAGCCAGTAAATCAACAGACTCATCAAGTTCTGTCTTAAGGTCTTTCCAAGAGTCAACTGTGTAATCATTTTCATTTAGAGCATTAGCCTGATCAACAAGTTTCTGTAGTTCAGTCTTATCTAATTCATCAGTTGACTGTGCAGGTAGGTTATCAGCGGTAATCTGGAAGTTTACTGTATAATCTTCGTAACCTAGAGCATAGATAGTAAGTTTCCAATAGCCTGTACCGTCTGTATTTTCAGGTAGCTTAAATCTATAAGAATCTGTTAAACCTAGCTGAATACCCATTACTTTATGCATCCAGTTATCGGAAGCAAACTTTGTACCGAATGATACAAGCTTATTAGAGTATGAGTTATCATCACCGTAGTAATCCCAACGAACTGCATACATCTTTGAACCTAAAGCACCGTATCCGTCACCCTTAAAGTCAACTCTAATGTATTCACCATATGAACCAACATCATCACCGTCTTTAACTTCAATGTTTACATTTTCTGCTTTCTTTAGGTCAGCACCTTCAATACCGGAAGTTGTACCTACATTTCTCTGAGAGAATGAATATGTACCGTCAGTATTCTTTTCAGCATACTTTAGACCATTTGTATTTTCGTCAAGGTTAGCAGTTAAACTGTATGACTGTAGGTTCATTTCAGTAAAGCCACCCTTAACCTCTTCACCTGACTTTACAACTGTATATTTACTTTCAAAGTCGGCTAAATCATCATTCTTAACTGCAACAGGAATGTACTTCATACCTGTAACATCATAACTAGTCATAGTGTAAGCAACACCATCATATGTAAATTTACCTCTTGAAAAGTCAGTAATCTTTGTACCATCTGTTAATACTAAAACATTGTTATTATCTTCTTTAGTCCAATAAGAAACTGCAAATTCTTTTTCATTTTCATTTGCATCCTTAGCAAAAATATCTGCTGAACATTGGAAACTACCTCTGTGTAGTCCATGGTTAGTTGTTGCTCTTGATACTACATCAAAAGCACCCTTATCGTATTCATTATGCGAATCCAGAACATCAGAAGATGCAGTCCAGTTATTATCTGCTACATATACACCCTCAGACTTCCAATATTCATCCCATGTTAATCCGGCAAATACATAAGTATAGTCCTTAGCATTAACATCACTGTTAGTTGTTTCAGCAAAAATACTCATCTGACCAACACTAACAGTCATCATACCAGCCATAGCAATAGCTGATGCTTTCTTTAGAAATGTAGATTTTTCCATTTCTTAATCCTCCTTGAATATATTTTGTTAGCAATTGCTAACTTCTATTCAAAAAAATAGTTATAACCTATAACTATTTTTTATTGACTAATTAAAAACTTTCATTTTAGTTGAAGTTAATATTTTAATTACCTTAGTTGATACAATACCGATAACAAAACCTGTCACTACACCGGAAACTAATAATACAGAAAAATAATAAGCAATACTTAAATTGTTAAGTACTATTGATGCTGCTATAAGTTGTCCTAGGTTGTGCAAAACACCACCAACCACACTTACACCAACAGTAGAAAATAACTTAAACTTTTTGAAAATTATCATTCCCATTAAACTAAGAATACCACCTGAGAAACTATATATTAATGAAAACACATTACCAAAGAGAATTCCCATTAATAATATTCTAATTAGGGATATTCCGATAGTTTCTTTAAACCCAAGAACATATAAGGAAGTAACTACAACAATATTTGCAATTCCAAGTTTAATTCCCGGTATTCCAAAATTAATAGGAATAATTGCTTCAATATAACTAAAAATCATTGCAAGTGCAATAAACATTCCTATCTTTGCAGTTTTCTTTACCAAAAAATCACTTCCTACTTTACTATTGCATCTAAATCATCATTATTACTTATAATTTCATCATCAGTAATTTCTACAACTAATTTGTGTGGTAGGCAAATTAAGCTTTCATTTGTTTTTGAAATATCACCTTTATCAACACAATATTTATCAGGACAATCAGCCTCTTCCATATGAACTTTGCCATCCTTAATAACAACTTTGTTATGACCTAAATCTGTATCTATACCAATAACTTTATTTTCACTTAAACTATAAGTTCCATATGTTGAGCCATTCTCTGTTATAACAACTGTTTTGCCACTTTTGTTATTAAAATTAAAAATTAAAAATACAATACCGGCAAAAACAAGTAAACTAACAACAAGAATAATATCTCTCTTTTTCATATCAAACACCAATAAAATATAGTACAACTAAGAGAATTACTGCTCTGAGAAGTACATACCAAATCTCATTACCTCTAACTTTTCCCGAGACACCTGTATTTTGCTTAGGACAAACTGAGATACATTCACCACATTGGAAACACTCACCACTAACATTCCCTTTACCTCTCTCAGGAATATCAATATTAGCAGGACAAATATTTTTACAAGCTTTACAGCCTTTGATACAATTTTCTCTTTTTCTTGTTACAGCAGTAAAAGGTAATGACGGTAGTAGTGAGAAAACTGCTCCCATAGGACAAAGAAATCTGCAAAAAAATCTCTTAATAAAGAACATACCTACCATAATAACTGCTAAAGCTATTATTCCAAAAGTATATCCGTCAAATCTAAAGTTAAATGAAACTATCATTGAGAATACATCCCATGGACTTTTACCTTGCAGATAGGATGAATAGGCTAAGAAATACATAATAACTATAAATAGCAGTACTACATATTTTAAATAGCTTAGTACTTTAGAAAGTTTATCATTGAGTTTAAATGGTTTTTTCTTCATCTTCTTACAGATAAAAAGGTAAAGTTTATGTAACAAATCACCCATTGTACCAAAAGCACAAGCATATCCACAGAAAAATCTGCCAAATACTATTGTATAAACACATAGTGCAATCAGTACGGCTAAAAAGGAATTAAGTGCAACACTTGAGCCTAAACCTATTTGAGTAAAGATATATTTTACACCATTAAAGACACTTGTGAATGTAGACGGAAACAATAGAAAGAATAAAATCTGAATTGCTAATCTAACATACATATTAAGTTGTTTTTTCTTTTTAGGTGTTAGTTTAATACTTTTCATAAATTATATTACTTCCATTACTTTACTGCTTTATTAAGTGCAATAGTAGCTGCATTTTTGATACCTGTTGAACTAAATGTTGCACCACTTACTGTATCAACATCGGTTGTTTGTTTATCAAGCATTGTATTAATAATATTCTTTGCTGAAGCTAAATAACTTGAGTCTTCTTTATCGGCAGATACAACATTAATTTCTGTTATAATGTCATTCTTAACAGTTAAGCTGACTCTGATATTACCACCAAAACCTTTAGCCTCACCGTCATATGTGCCATCTTTATATTTAGAAGATATTGTAGTTTCTTCTACTTTTGACTCTTTACCGTTATTTTTATTAATTTTAGTTTTAATATCTTCAATGTAATTATCATCATATTCAACTTGTTTCTCTAATGATGATACTTTTGTATTTAATTCTTTTATTGTGTTATCTTTAGCATTAATATCAACAAAAAAGTTATAACCAACAATAACACAAACACATAAAAGAAAGTTAAATAATTTAAACCAAAAATTCACTTTAATCTCCCTTAACTTCTGCAATTAAAAGTGCTTTATTAACAGCTTCAATAATTGCTTTTGATGAACAAGTTGCACCACTAACTGTATCAACAACAGTAGAATTTTTATTGAGAATTTGTTTAACAACACTTGGGTATTTTGTTGTACCTCTTACTGCTCTATTCAAATACCAGTCATTTGCAGTATCGTATTTATCACCAACACCCATAACTTCATCAATAGAAGTTATAACATCATCAAAAATAGAAATTTTTAATGATAAGGTATATTCTTCAAAATCAAAGCTATCATCAGGATAACATACTACTTGTGCCATATATGTACCATTTTCATACTTAAGTTTTACTGTTGGGCTACTAGGTAAAGTAGTTGAAGTTGAATTATTTGTAGTAGTGGTAATAGTGGTTGTAGGAACTGTTGTTGTTTGCTTTACATAGGCCTTTTGTAAAGCATTTGAAACAGCCTCTATTATGCCATTAGAACTAAAAGTTGCACCACTTACTGTATCAACAGCAGCAGTTTGTTTAGTGATAATACTTGAAGTTAATTTTCTTGCCTTTGTAAAGAACTGTTCATCATCTTCTGTGCTAAGAATATTTATCTTATAGATTTTGCCATTCTTAATAACAACAGAAACTTTTATATCTCCTTTATAACCCTCACCAACACCAATATATGTGCCATCTTTGAAAGTAGCATTATTCATATTAGGAACACTTGGCTTTGTAGGAAATTTCTTTGGAGTTGTTGTGGTTGCTATATTATTAGTATTTTTATTGTTATTTGCATAACTTTTTGAATTATCTTTATTGACAACTGCTTTTGATATTGCATTAGAAACTGCTTCAATAAGTCCATTAGAACTATATGTAGCACCTGAAACAGTATCTACATTTGTATTTTGCTTAGCATAGATTGATTTTAACAATCCTTTTGCTTTTGCAATATAATCATCACCATCACCGGTTTTTACAATATCTATATTTGTTATTTTACCATTCTTAATAGTTACTTTTACAGTAAGGTTGCCATTAAAACCAACACCTGTTCCGTAATATGTACCGTCTTTATACTTTTGATTACTATTTAAAGTTAAAGGTAAAACACTCTTTACCTTTTCACTGTTTGAAGTTGAATTATTATTTCCACTTTCACTTGGTAAAGGTGATGTTGTTATGGCATTACTACCGGTAGAGCTAGTGGTAGTTGAATTTGTTGTAGAATTTTCAATATTAATGGTTTCTCTTTTATTTACAGAATCAGCACTAAAACTACCATTTGTAAAGCTATTTACTGCAAAAGCAACACAAACCACTAACACTAACAATGGAAGAATATATTTAATTTTAGAAATATTTTTAAATATATTTTTCATTATTTATTAACCACCTTAATATCCAAATCAGAAGAAAATATATCTTTAATACCATCAGAAATAATTAACTTATTGTCACTTGTATAAAGGATAAAATCAAAATTATAATTTGATTTTTTATAAAAATCAATTGCTTTATCTTTACCCATAACAAACAGTGATGTTGAAAGTGCATCAGCTAAAGTACCATCACTTGAAATAATAGTAACTGATGTAAGTCCATTGTTTGCAGGATAACCATTTGATGGATCTAAGATATGATGATAGGTTTTACCATTCTTAGTGAAATTTCTTTCATATCCACCGGAAGTAATAACTGCTTTATCTGATGTTTGTAACACACCTAAATATTCATCTTCACCAATTGGATTTTGTATTCCGACTTTCCAAAGTGAACCATCAGGCTTTTTACCTAAAACTTGAACATTACCACCTAAAGTTACCATACCACTTTTGATATTATTCTCTTTAAAAATATCAATAATCTTTGATGAGGTATATCCCTTGGCAATAGCACCTAAATCAATTTTCATATTACTATCTTTAAAAGATACTTCATTTTTTCTTTCATCAATTTTAATATTATCAATATCCATATGATTAAGTAATGGTTTTATTTCATTATCTTTAGGTACATAATAATTCTTTGTGGTAAATCCCCAAAGCTCCATTAATGGATAAATTGTTGGATTAAATGCACTATTAGTTGCTTTAGAAATTTTTACTGACTCTTTAATAAGTGACATTGTATCGGCAGACACAACTTGCTTTTTATTTTTATTTAATTTACTGATTTCACTTGTTGACTTACCTGTTGATAAAATGCTATCAAGTTTATTAACTTCCTTTTCTGCTTTAGCAACAGCCTTTTCACCATTATCCCCATAAGCATCGACTTCCATATAAGTATCCATAGCAAAAAATTCTTTTGATGCCGGAATAGTATCATTAACTGTAGTTTTTGAAGTATTCACTTCATTTTCATTACTGCAACCAACAAGCATAATTATTAAAATTAATACACTAAAAGCCTTTATAAATCTCATAAAAACCTCACACTTATCTCCTAAGTTAGCAATAGCTAAATTGAGTTAGCATATCCTAACCATTTAGTATTATAGCAAAGCACTTTTATTTTTTCAACAGTAGATTTTCTAATATTTCATATTTTGTTAAAATGGCTCATAAATTTTTCATATTATAAAAGTATTTATGAATAATCTGCATTATAATGATTAATAAGTAATCTTTTTATATATAAAAAGGTGCAGTTAAATTAACTGCACCTTAAAAATTGATTATTTTGTAAAGGATTATAAAGAATTCTTAATATCTTCTACAATCTGTTCAGGAGTAATTCTATTTTCTCTTAGAATATCTTCCGGATTATATCTGTCTAGAAATTCCTTCTTGTAACCATAATTAATAGTATTCACATTAGTATTACCGTAGAAACGAGAAATCTTCTCACCAAAACCACCATCAAGAACACCATCTTCAATAGTGATAACAAGCTTATGGTTATCCTTTAGGCTTTCTAATAGTACATCATCTGTACCTGTAATAAAGTATGGGTTAATAAGTGTTGCATTAATGTTACTATCAGCTAACATTTCCTTTACCTTTTCACCAATACCAAAGAAAGAACCTAAAGCAATAATTGCAACATCATTACCCTCTGATACAACTTCATACTTATTAAGTTTGCTAAAGTCCTTAGTTTGAGGTTTACCTGCCTCAAATACATCATATGGTACTCTAATAGCTACAGGGTGTTCATTCTGTGTAGTAGCATAATCAACCATAGCTTTGTAATCTTCTAAAGTTGTAGGAGCTAAATAAACTAGGTTTGGAATGTTAGACAGCATAGGTATATCATAAATGCCTAGGTGAGTAACATCATTCATACCATAGATAGATGCACAGAAAACAAGAAATGTTACAGGACTGTTATTGATACAAACATCCTGAGAAATTTGGTCATATGTTCTCTGGATAAATGTACTATACACACCATAAACTGCATTGCCACCACCTGTTGCAATACCGGAAGCAAGTGCTACTGCATGTTCTTCAGCAATACCAACATCAACAAACTGCTTACCGGCTAAATCTCTCTTATCCTTAGTAAAGCCCATTACTGCTGGTGTAGCTGATGTGATAGTTAAAAGCGTCTTGTCCTCTTTCATCTTATCAAGTAGCATTTCACAAGTAATTTCACCATAATCTTTAGCGTCACCAAAGTCAATAGTAGACTTACCTGTTTTAGGGTCAAATGGCATACACCAATGCCATGCCTCTTTATTCTTTTCAGCTAAAGCATATCCCTTACCTTTTTCAGTAACAATATGAACTACAGTAGGCTTTGTAGTATCTTTAACTTCTTTTAAAGCTGAAATCATTTCTTCAATATTGTTACCATCAGCAACAAATTTATAGTCAAGTCCCATAGACTTAAATAGGTTACATTCGGCTTTACCGTTAGTTTCACGAAGTAACTTTAGATTCTGATATAAACCACCATGGTTTTCAGCAATAGACATATCGTTATCGTTTACAATAATAATAATATTGCTTTCAAGTTCTGAGGCAAAGTCAAGTCCTTCAAGTGCTTCACCACCACTTAATGAACCGTCACCAATAACTGCAACTACATTGTAGTTTTTGCCTTTTACATCTCTGGCCTTAGCAAGTCCACAAGCTAAGCTAACAGAAGTTGAAGTATGACCGATTTCAAAGAAATCATGGTCACTTTCTTTTGGATTACTATAGCCGGAAATATCGTCAAAGTTTTCTTTATATAAATAAGAATTCTGTCTGGCTGGCAGCATTTTGTGACAATAAGTTTGGTGAGAAACATCAAATACAAACTGATCTATTGGTGAATTGAAAACATAATGCATAGCAATAGTTGCTTCAACCATACCAAAATTAGGTCCAAAGTGTCCACCGTGAATACTAAGTCTGTGTAATAAAGCATCTCTCATTTCTGATGCAAGTTCATTTAGACTATCAATATCCATTTTCTTAACATCAGCAGGTCCATTTATTTTTTCTAAATACATCAACAATTCTCCTTTTCATCATTCCAATTTAGAACACCTGTTTTTACAGCATCTTCATACTTTGAGATTTTGTAATTTAATCTTTTTAAGGTAACATCGATCTGTTTCCTCTGTTCAAGTAAAGAATCTCTTTGTTTTTCTAATAAATGAAGTCTATCAGGAATTGTGCTGTCCCCTTGTCTATATAGCTTCACATATTCAATCATAGCTTCAACAGGCAAACCGGCACTTCTCATACATAATGCTAGTGACACCCATCCAAGATCCACTTCTTGATAATCACGAATACCACCGGCAGTTCTTGTAACCGGAGGAATCATACCAACCTTTTCGTAATATCTCAATGTATCAGGTGTAACATTATATATTTTGCTTACTTCATTAATTGTCATAGAAATTCATCCCCTATATATTAATACTTAGAGTATACTCCAAGTCAAGTCTTATTTTATTATAAATTAAATTTTTGTAATTTCAATATGTTTATTTCAAAAATATTTATATTGTTTTTGGTTATTTATCTACGATTTTAATTCTAGAATGGGTTTACTTTTCAATCAAAATTGACAAAAAAATAATGAATATGATATAATAAACTAGAAAAATTATGTCATAAGAAGGGATTTAATGAAAAAGATATTTGCAATATTACTTTCATTGATATTTGTTGTTTCTTTATGTAGTTGTTCATCAGATAATGATAAAATTCGTTTTGGTGCTGCCGGTATTGGTGGTATTTATAACGAAACAGTTACATCAATCAGAGAACTAGCCGATGAAAGTGGAAAGCTAAAAATCGAACAAAAAACTACTGCAGGTTCTGCAGCAAATGTTAGACTGCTTTCTCAAGGATATTTAGATGCTGCTATTGCACAATCAGACATTGTAAGTGATGCCTATAATGGCGAAAACAACTTTGAAAAGTCAGGTGCATATAAAGGCTATAGTGCTTTAGCATCTCTTTATACTGAAGCTTGTCATATTGTAGTAAGAAAAGATTCTAATATTAATTCAGTAGATGATTTGCTTGGCAAGACAGTCAATATCGGTGAAAAGGAGTCAGGTTCTGAACTAAATGCAAAACAAATTCTTGCATCATATGGACTAAACTCTAAGATGGTTAAGGAAGTTAACCTTGATTATGCCGAAGCTGCTAAGAAACTTGAAAACAAAGAAATTGATTGTTTATTTGTTACTGTTGGTATGAATGCAACTATTGTTGATGAATTAGCAAAACAATGTGATATTAAACTGCTTGAAATTGATAATGCTACATCTAATAAGCTAAAGTCAGCTTACTCTTATATTGATTGCAAAATTCCAAAGAATACATATAACGATCAAAACACAGATATAAATACTATTGGTATTAAATCTGTTATTCTAGTAAGTGACAAATTATCTAATGATAAAGTAAAAGAACTTGCCAAATTGATTTTCAATAATGCTAAGGAAATTCAGCTGACTGTATCTGCTGATATTGACATTACAGAAGAAAATGCAGTTAAAGGTATTAATATTCCTTTCCATAAAGGTGCTATTGAATATTACAAAGAAAAAGGTATTTCAGTTAAATAACTATTAACTGCGAAAGGATTGATAACATTGGATATTACACTAGATATGTATCAAACAGTTGCAGTTGCTGTAGTTGTTCTGATGATAGGTAATTTCTTAAAAAAGAAAATTTCATTTTTACAAAGGTTCTGTATTCCTTCACCTGTTATTGGTGGTTTGCTATTTGCAATATTTACATTAATATTGTACGCAACAGGAATTGCAGTAATTGACTTTGATGACACATTAAAAGAAGTCTGCATGGTTCTGTTCTTTACTTCTGTAGGTTTCCAAGCCAACTTAAAAGTCCTCAAAAGTGGTGGTAAGGCACTTATAGTGTTTCTTGTACTTGTTGTTGTGCTTATTATTGGACAGAACTTTGCATCAATCGGACTTGCAAATGTACTGGGACTTGACTCCTTAACAGGTATGACAACAGGTTCTATCCCTATGATTGGTGGTCATGGTACTGCCGGTGCATTTGGCCCTGTACTAGAGGACTTTGGTGTTTCAGGTGCTACAACAGTATGTACTGCTGCTGCAACATTCGGTTTGATTGCCGGTTCACTAATGGGTGGCCCTATTGGTAACAGACTTATTAAAAAGCATAATCTACTAGATACTATAAAAGCTGAGGATGACAGTTTCCTAGTTGAAGAAGAAGAAAAGCATGAAAGACATTTTTCTATGTATGCTCCTGCAGTTTTTCAGTTGATTATTGCAGTAGGAATTGGTACAATAGTATCAGAGCTACTTTCACTTACAGGAATGACATTCCCTATTTATATTGGTGCAATGATTGTTGCTGCTATTATGAGAAACATAGGTGAATACACAGGTAAAATTACTATTCATATGGGTGAAATAAATGACCTTGGTGGTATTTGTCTATCTCTATTCTTAGGTATAGCAATGATTACTCTTAAATTATGGCAACTAGCTGACCTAGCTTTACCACTTGTTATTCTACTAGCCGGCCAATCAGTTCTTATGTTCTTATTTGCCTACTATGTTGTATATAACATTATGGGTAGAGATTATGATGCTGCAGTAATTGCTGCAGGTACTTGTGGTTTTGGTATGGGTGCTACGCCTAATGCTATGGCTAATATGCAAGCTATTTGTGATAAATATGCACCATCAGTTAAGGCATATTTGATTATTCCTATTGTAGGTAGTTTGTTTGCTGATTTCTTAAACAGCTTAACAATAACATTCTTTATTAATTTATTGTGATAATTTGGAGGTAATGTTTTATGAAGGACAAGGCAAAAGACAAGTATAGTTTCAATTCAGAAAATTTAGCAGTACCTGAAGTTCACACAGGAAAAGTAAAGCAAAATGATATTGTAGAAGAGGATGATGAACCTGTGCTATATGATGTAGCAGTTCCGGAAGTTCACATTAAGAAAAAGAAGAAAAAGTAAAATGTAACACAAAAGTCCTAAGATGAAAAATCATCTTAGGACTTAATTTTTTGCAAAACATTTGACTAATTTAAATTTTGATAATCTTATTTATTATTTTCTTCAATATACTTTTCTTCTAGTAATTTTTCCATTACTTCAATATCATCAATATTTTCCGTATCTAATATACCAAATTTATATTCATCTGCATTTTTAGCTTTATTTTCTAATTCTTGAGATATATTTTTAGAGTTGTTTTCTGATTTATTCATTTAATTCAACACTTTATACAAAATTAAAGAAAAAAGCCCATTAGAATGGGCTTTTTATGGCGAAGGGTTGGAGATTCGAACTCCAGGCTTTACTTTCGTAAAACACGATATTTCGAGTATCGCACCATTGACCACTCGGACAACCCTCCAAATAAATAGGAAGTGCGTTAAATTAATGCCACATTTCCTTTTTATTATACAACTTTTCTTAATTCAAATAATGCAATTATAGAATTATTATATCTTTTTATACTTTTTCTGCATTTTCTTATTTCTAAAAGTATGACCTTTAGTATAAATGATTATCAGTATTGCAACTATAATAATTACTGCAACAACAATGTACCAAACATATGACGGAATTGAATTTAGATTAAAGCACCGTACATTAATCCACATTTGGTTCATTCGTTTATTTTCATCACTATTAAAGAACATCATTACTGCACAACGTTTTAAAATATCTTCTGTAGGATATTGAGTAAACAGTTGTCTTTTTGTTTGGTCTTTTGTAGTTTTTACAATATAATCTTTATCCTTGGAATTACCTGTAAAGAAGAAACCTACCGGGTAATCAACAGTTTCTTCATCATCTTCTGCACCGTAGTTCCAATTAATGTATTCAAAAATTCTGTTGTCATCACCACCGGAAATGCAACTTGTATAACCGATATAGTACATATTACGAATTACATTATCAGGTCTTGAAACAAAGTTAATAAATGACTCAGCTACTTGTTGCTTTTCTTTATCGCCGTTAATACCTTGCTTTAACATAACCCAACCGTCACACCAAAGGTTTGAACATTCCTTAGGCACTGCATATTCAAGGTAACAATTGTCTTCTTCTGCTTGGTCAAGGCTATATACTGCATCTCCTGACCATTGGAAATTGGCAACTACTTTACCTGACACCATATCGGACTTACCACTATCAGTTTCAAATGAATAAACATTATCCTTGATACCCTGTAATCTTTCTTCTGCTTTATCAACTGTTGATTGTGAGGTATCATTCATTAATTTAGTTATTTGCTCATTATAGTCCTTAGAATTCTTAAATTCATCAGTAGACATTTTATCTGAATTTATAAGACCTAAAACTGCAAAATAACTATCTCTAACGCTATCTTTAATAGTGATTTGTCGGCTATACTTTTTATTTTCAAGTATCTTCCATGTTGAGGCATCTTCTGTTGATACAACATCAGGGTTATATACAAAACCCATTGTACCCCACATATAACCGGCTGAATAGTCACTCCACTTTTTGTTATCAATCTTAGTTGTATCCATTAAGTTTTTGATATATGGTGATACACCTTTTGCATAGTAATTATACTTATTACTTGTATCAAAAAATTCTTTTGATAAAGGTACTAACATATCTTCATCAATCATTTTCATACCCATATAATCAGATGGACAAACTAAATCAAAATTATCACCCAGGGTAATTTGGTTATATAAATCCTCATTTGTGCCGTAAGTTGAATATTCAACCTTAACCTTTTTACCATAGGTTTTGTAATACCAATTTTCAAAATCAGTAGTCATAGAATTTTTACCGATTATATCACCACTGTCAAGGTCAATGGTATCATCTTTGTCCCAATTACCCTCATCAATATATTCTTCGCAATTTGAAATTCTAAGGGTAATAACATCCTTATCTTTTGCAGATACTGACATAGGTAAAATGAAAATAGATGCAGTTATTAAAAGCATAATTAAAATAGAAATTAATTTTTTCATCTACTTTCACCTACCTTTTTGTTTGTTCTGAAATAATTAATCAAAACAATTGCAATAACGATTGCAAAGATAATTGTAGATAATGCCCATAAGGCTGTTTTTATGTTTGTTTGAGCTCCTTTTGTAGCATTTACTACATAGGTACTAATTGTATTAAAGGTAGCCGGTTTTGTGTATGTTGTAACAAAATAATCATCAAGTGAAAGTGTAATTGAAAGCATAAAACCGGAAACTATACCCGGCATAATCTGAGGAATTACAACCTTAAATAGTGCTTTTGATGGTGTAGCTCCTAAGTCTAGAGCTGCTTCATAAAGGTTGTTATCCATTTGTATAAGTTTAGGTACAACAGAAAGATATACAAATGGAGCACATAAAGTTACTTGACCTATAACAAGTGGAATATATGTGCTTTTATCAATACCAAATGCAACAATTAGCAAAATACAAATTGAAAAGCCTGTAACTACATCTGCATTAACAACAGGAATTTGGTTAGCATTTCTAATAAATGCTTTCGGTAATCTCTTTGAATAAAATGCACCGATTGCACCACTAGTGCCTAATACAACTGCCAGTATAGCAACAACTAATGCCAATACTAATGTATCTACAATCATTTCTAACAATTCTTTTGTAGTAAACAAGGTTTCATAATTATGAAGAGAAAAACCTCTTATAGCACCGATTGTGGTGGAATCTGTAAAGCTATATATTGCCAAAATAATAATTGGCAAATAAATTGCTAACAGTACAAGAAATACCCAACTTGCTGAAAATATCTTTTTTATCATAGAGAAGCACCTCTGCTTTCTCCAACACCATCACCAAGTCTGTTGGTAAATATTGTTACAATAAAGATAATAACCAGAAGTACAATGGAAATCATTGAACCATTGTGCCAATCATATGCATTAAAGTAACTACCGATTAAGCTACCCATAATATATGTGCTATTGTATAGCATATCAAGTACAACATAGTTTGTCATTACAGGTAAGAATACCATAGTAACACCACTGATTATTCCAGGCATTGAAAGTGGTAATGTTACCTTTAAGAAAGTAATTCTATTATTAGCACCTAAGTCATTAGATGCTTCAAGAAGTTTCTTATCAATTTTTTCAAGTGTTGTATATAAAGGTAAAATCATAAAAGGTAAGAAGTCGTATGTCATACCGATTATAGTATTTAAAAAAGGATGGCAAGCAAGGTTACCCTCTATTGCAGTTAGAATTTCTTTTAATGCAGTAATTCTTAATGTGAAGTTAATCCACATAGGCATAATAAAAAGCATCAAAAGAACTGATTTTCTTTTTAGCTTAGAATTCGCAAGTATTAATGCTACAGGATAAGCAATTAATAAGCATACTACTGTAGTAACTAAAGCAGTAAACATACTATAAAGCAAAGTGCCTATAGTGTTACTGTCAGTAAAGAAATCTGTAAAATTAGAAAGTGTAAACTGACCCTCGCCATTAGTTAAAGCATAATAAATAATTACAAGCAAAGGTGCAATTACAAACAAAACAAGAAACAATCCGTAAGGAATACAGAGTTGTTTACGAGAAAACTTAAACATTTTTCGACCTCCAAAATGATGATTACTTTAATTTCAATGAAATATTTTCTTTAGGAATAATCAGACTGACAAAGTCATTTTCATTCCATAAGTCTTCATCATCAAATATGAAGTCATATTCGTTTTCTGTTCTAACAATATACTGATAGTGGTCACCTTTATAAATAAGTGAAATAATATTGCCGGTAGTTCCACCCTTATCAGCATCATCACTCATTTCAATTGAACCAAATACAGGGATAGAAACTGAAACTTCTTTGCCTACTACATCAATTTCATTACCCTTTTCGTCAACAAGTACATCATCAACATACTTTGAATTAGGATAAAGCTGAGTAAGGTCACATTCAAATTCACCATCAGCAAATTCAACTGTATTGTGCTTTGTAATAATACCCTTAAAGTCGTTTGTAGTAAGGTTATTTTCAATCAAATGAATACTATCAGGATCAATATCAATAGAAATTGTGTCACCTACAACTGCATTGTAAATTGAGTTAATAACAATTTCATTATCACCTGAAAGAACTGTAATTTCATAATGGACACCCTTAAATACAACAGAGTCAACTACAACATCCATCATACCCTCACCCTTAGGTTTCATTACAATATCTTCAGGTCTAACAACTACATCAACCTTAGTTCCAATATGGAAGTCATCAACACAAGTAAATGTATGGTCACAAAACTGTACTTGTAGCTTATCAGTAACTTTACCGTTAAAAATATTACTTTCACCGATAAAGTCAGCTACAAAAGCATTCTTTGGTTCATTATAAATTTCTTCCGGTGTACCAATCTGCTGAATTACACCATCAGACATAACAACAATTTTATCGGACATTGTAAGGGCTTCTTCTTGGTCATGGGTTACATATATGAAAGTGATACCAAGTCTTTCATGCATTGCTTTAAGTTCAATCTGCATTTCTTTACGCATCTTAAGGTCTAATGCACCTAAAGGTTCATCAAGTAAAAGAATCTGTGGTTCATTTACAATAGCTCTTGCAATAGCAATTCTCTGTTGTTGACCACCTGACAAAGTATCTACAGAACGCTTTTCAAAGCCCTCAAGGTCAACTATCTCTAAGGCTCTCTTAACCTTTTTGTCAATTTCTTTTTTAGAAAGTTTTTCCTTACGAGTGATAATCTTGCCATTATCTTTCTTGTAAGTAACTTCATTAGTTTTTAGCTTTAAGCCAAAAGCAATGTTATCATATATATTAAGATGTGGAAAAAGTGCATATCTCTGAAATACTGTATTAATAGGTCTTTCATATGGAGGAAGTTTACTTATGTCCTCACCTTTTAAAGTGATCTGACCCTCCGTAGGAATTTCAAAACCTGCAATCATTCTTAGTGTAGTTGTTTTACCACAACCTGATGGTCCAAGAAAAGTAACAAACTCACCTTTCTTTACTTCCAAATTAAAATCTTCAACAACCACAACATCATCAAAAGATTTTCCAACATTTTTAAGTTCAATAATATTCATTGAATTAGATACCTTAGACATAACGACCTCCTTATTTATTACCCGCCTAAAAAAACAGAGGAAAACTCCTCTGTTTACGTTTAAAATTATACACAAATTTCTACTTATAGTCAATGAATATAAAAGATAATTAATGTAAATTTAATATAAAAATAAAAGCACAGAGAATTCTCTGTGCTAATAGGACAATATGTGACAAGAAATCAGGAATTTTTCTTATCCCAATTTCTAATATGTACGAAGTAGAATACTGCACCAACAAGTAACATACCACCAACAATATTACCTAAAGTAACATAGATTAATTGGTCTGTACCTGCAAAGTGCTTTAAATTTTCACACTGCTGAGCAGTAATACCAAATAGCTCTTTAGCCTTTGCAACATACTGTGGGTTAGTTGTTGCTAAAATACCTGAAGGTAAATAGAACATATTAGCAACACAATGTTCGAAGCCACAAACTACAAACAAACAAATTGGGAAAAATACAGCAAAGATTTTGCTAATTACTTCCTTAGCAACACTAGACATTAGGATTGCTAAACAAACAAGAATGTTACACAAAATACCACTGACAAAAGCAGTAGATGGAGCAAGTGAAGTTTTTCCAATTGCAACCTTAATTGTATAAGCACCTAGGCCACCACTTGATAGGTCAAACTGACCTGAATAGAAAATCAAGAAATCCATTATTAGTGCACCAACAAGGTTTGAGAAATACACAATAACAAGATTACGAATCATCTTAGACACTTTAATTTTCTTATCAAGTGCACCCATTATCATTAAACAGTTACCGGTAAAAAGCTCACTACCGGTAAACACAACAAGCATAAGACCTACAGGGAAAATCACACCGGCTAACATCTTTGCAACACCGGCATTATCAATACCATGAACTACAACGTTACTTGCTGCACCACCAAATGCAATAAATGCACCTGCCATCATACCCAAAATAATCATTTTTAACAGTGGTAAATTTGACTTTTTAACTCCGGCATTAATATTAATATCAGCCATTTCAGCTAACATATTTGAAGTTCTTCCCAAAGTTTCTCCCCCATTTCAAATTGACATCAAGGATTATTTTATCATAAATACACCTATTTAACAAGTAAAGTACATTATATAAAATAATCATAACATATAATCAATATTGATATAGAGAATTTCTATAAAAATTATGTGATAATCAATCAAATTCTAAATATTTAATATTAAGTTCACTTTCACTACCAACAATTGTTTCAATTTTAGATATAATTTCTTTGTAATTATCAGAATAAATAAAAATTTCAGTATGACAAGTTGCTTGTAAAATCATATTATACTTTGGCAAATAGAAATCTATAAACGAAAAGTATCTAAAATTATTTTCGATTATGTAGTCAATAATTTCATCATTATGGTTAATTTCATAATTTCTTTTCTTGTTAAACTGCTCATTTAAATTATTAAATGAATCGTAGCACTTCATATCTTTCCAATGTGCAAAAAGGTCAGACTTTTCCCCTATGTCCTTTCCGATAATAGCTTTATCACCAAACTGATAAATTATATTTTTCAGAACATCACTATACTTCTTGGCATAGGAATAGAATTGTAGTTTTTCATCAAGTGAAGCATCTATATCATAACCACCATCCCAATACTTTTCACCGGTTATTACATAAACACCCTTTTTATGATATAGCTTTTTGACTTTTTCTATATCTTTAAACTTAACTTTATTCATATAATCAATCCCATATTTTTGTAATAATGGCATTAGGAAAAAATTCTTTATTTAGTTTATCTTTTAACTGCCCTGTATTATCATCAAAGTAATCATTTTTTGCACATCTGATTTTCTTATTATAGAAGGTAAATTTAGTTATCATTACATTTGTAAAGATTTTCTTACAATCATTTCTATTATAAGTGTAGGTCTTATTCTTAAATTGAAACACAATATTATCATTATCAAAATAAACTTTATAAGCAAAGGTTGAAAAATAATGGATTTGTCCTATAAACATACCTATTAAACAAATCTCTACACCTATAAATAATATAAAATTACCTACTGTAACATCACCTATACAGAAAGCAAAAATCATAATTAAAGTTACTAGTGACAAAAAGGATATAACGAAAATTGAAAAAACTTTCAAATATTTATTAAACCAACTCATTTTCATGAGAACACCTCCATTATTTTCAATACTACTTTCAGCACTAATACTAAATATTACTTCTTTATAAAAGCTAAAGTTTTACCCATAAGATAGCTATACTCTGCATTATTCATCTTATTGATTTTTACATTCAGTACACCATGGTAATAATCATATTGACCAGATGCATAATTATCAAAATCACTATATTTTTCACCGGTTTCTTTACCTGCAAAAACACTTTCTTTTCCAATAGAGATACTTCCACTATTATTATCCATTTTAAAATCAACTTTGTTCCCATCAACATATGTATTAAAGCAATGTGGTTGTCCATACGGAAATAATTTATTACTACTAGTAAAACTGATGTTATACTTCTCGTTATACCAATCAGTGTTATATTTAGAGCCAATATCATCGTATGAATAGGCTACTATTAAAATATAAGTTAATAACAATATTACTATACTGACAAAAATACACGCAATAACTATAGTAGATTTTTTATGTTCTTTCATATAATAACTACCTTTTATATAAAGAATTCTAAATATAAATAAGAAATTAGTAAAATAATAGCTACAATTAAGCCAATGGTTGCATTTTTAATTTTAAAATTTACTTTTTTCGACATATCCAATGAAGCTATCACATAGCAAATTCCAAATAAAATCAAGGCTATAATACCAATTCTTAATGTCACATATCCGTTTAATATTTATAGAAGTACTTATTGGATTAAATACACCAAGCGTATAAATCGCTCCTATCCTCTAATTATAGAAACCATATGAATGAGATAAGCGAACCGATATAGAGAAATACTCTGTTTGTATAACTCTTTATACGCAAGGAAATGTTCCTCCGTATTTTTTGAAAATTTTCTCTACTTTACTGCGTTCTGAATTAGAAATATTAAAATACTTATCTTTAAATTTTACAATACCACAAGAATCACAAGCAATACAGTAATAGTCATTATCAAACTTAATAGAGATATTTTTATCAAAACCACAAGATGGTTCATCATTACATAGTTCTTTCTTATTAAATATATCTTTGACTATATTACTCTCAGCCTCAGTTAATGTTACTGATATGTGTTTATTGTCATAATTATAATTTAATTGTCCAATAGAACTATCAGCGATATTAGTTGTATTATTACAAGCGCATAAGAACATCATAAAAGGTATCATTAATAACAAGGTTATAGTTTTAATATAGTATTTTTTAATCATATTATTATCCTTCGAGAGAAATTGTTTTTATATATAATTCTTCAAATTATTATCATTCTGTACTTAATTCTACAAGCAATAAATATACAGAATTGAACTACTATTACGGTCTTATGATAAGAGAAATCATTAAAATATATCTTTTAAACTACTGTTCATTTAAAAAAAATCGGTTCAAAATTCATTCTAGGATACCTTTTAATGAGAAAATCATAAACTCTTCGACTAACAACCCAATATGGCAAATGCATTTCATATTTTTCATATGTTGCACTGTCAGTCTTTTCAGCAATTAGGTTATTATTACTATCATAATAATAGTTTGTTACCTTAGAACCTACTCTCATTCCATTTGCATTGTAACGGTATGTTATCTTTGTTCCATCACTTAAAGTAGTTGTTGACTACCATCTGCCGTTTTTCTATTAGACAGATATTTCACTACGAAAATTTAATCTATAGCTAAATTTTAGTAATACAATGCATTTTTATCACCCTACATAAATTCCATATTTTGGTATATCAGAACCAATATCATCATCTGAATAAATTCCTTTAATCTCACTTTCATCTAAATTGTTGTCAACTATGCACAAATTCCACACGCCTACATTTAAATCATCATTATCATCATTCGAACATATTTCTATAGAAATATCAAAACTCTTATTCGCTTTCTTTATAGTTACATCTCCACCTGTAAATGTTATGGTCATGCCATCTTCAGTAGAATCGGAATCACCAGACCAACTATATTCAACTTTTTCCGACTTTATTGTGTAGTACTTGAAAGCCTTATCTAACTCTTTATCAAAGTTTTTATACTTTTTTAGTATATTTTTAGCAAATAGTGATTTTACCATCTCTTTATCTCTGTTATCAAAAGCTTTAACTACCTTTTTTAATGTATCAATGGTAATTTTTTCAGTTGATGCAAAGAAAGAATAAGGTAGAGCCTTTAGGTCACCACCAAGAATATTACATCCTGTTAGTGAAAAAGTAAGAAACAATAAGGAAACAACAATACAAACTAATTTTTTCATATTTCACCTCCATACTAAAAACTCAAATATCCCCTAAATTTTTTAGTGTTAAATTTCCATTTTTTTCAACCATTAGATTTCGTTTTCTTCTTGATATATGTATTACTCAAATTGCAATAACTTTCCGTAAACAACTTCGCTTATTTTTCATATAATTACCTACTTTATTTTGAAAAAATACTTTCCGGTTTCAATAGGCAAATATGTTTTATTGAAGAATCCAGTAGTTCTCCTATATTTATATAAATTACCACTAATTCAACAACAAATATATTATTTGTTAACTTAAAATAGAATAATAATCATATCCATCAACAATTGTATCACATACAGTTACACTATAAACAATCCATTTACCATTATCATTATGAAGTTCAATAATATGATTTCCATTTGAATCGTTTACAACATTATTTCTGTTGTCATATGACCTATAAATATATCTGTACTCAGCAATAGCTACACCATTATGTTTAAATACTTTACTGACTTTTCCACTATTTTTCTCATTAACAATATTATTCACATTATCCCGATAATTCATTTCGCTAAAGTCTTCTCTTGAAATTATTCCATTAAATTTAGTGTCAAATCGACCATAGTTTTTATACGCACTATTTTCTATTTCATCTACTAAAGAATACACTTCACCTTTAATATTAATAGGATTCAAGTAAAAGAACATCGTAATAAAATTTGACAATAAATAAGAAAAAACAAAAACAATTATAAAACATACCTTTTTCATAATATTCACCTCATACTCAATATGTAAACACATCTATTTTTCATCTTTTTATTAGTAGTTCCTCTTAACATTTCATATTTGTGTGGATTAGTATGGACTGCATAAAAGATTTTTATATTTACCTTACTAATAATAGTAGCGTGAATAATGATACCATTACCATTATCAAAATACATTAAATCTCCCATTTTTATTTTATTTTTTTAATAAATTTTAGGTGCTTATCATCTGCTATTAGATTATTATTACTATTCATAAGCTATTTGTTCATATGCTTTGTCTACAACAAGGCTCATACCTTCATATTTATATGTTATTTTAGTTCTACAAGGTTCAAATAAGCTACCTCCACCTGATACAATTTTTCCATTAGCATCTCTAACGTCATAAATGTAATAATGATACACAACAACCTCATTCCACACAGGTATAGCAACATATACGCCGTAATATGATGTATCGGTATCAGCTCTATCACCACTAAAATGCATTTGATTATAATACTCTTCGTCCTTTATATATTGTGAATATTGGGACGATTTAAACTCATCATAGCTTTTAGTTGAATTTATATTTTTTACAATTTGGTATGATAACACGCAAAAGAATATTGAATAACAAATAAATGCAAATGCTATTACACATAAAACAATAATAACTTTTCGTAAACAACTTCTCTTATTTTTCATATAATCACCTCATCATCAAAATCATAAAAGAAGCATTCTTGTTATCATAACTGTAAAGAGGATAATCTCTTCTGTCTTTTGTATGCGCACAATACTTTATTCCTGCATTAACAGATGAAATTATAGCGGCATGTGTATACACTCCGTCCCTATCAAAATCAAAATATAACAAATCTCCTACTTTTATATTATATTTCTTTATAATATTAATTTGAGATGACATATTTGTTTTATGTAAATTAAAACTCTTATGTTTTCTGACGTATTTAGAACGATAAAAATATGCCATATTTTGACTTGCTACAGACCAATAGTTAGAATGCTTCCATTTTTTATTTCTAGCAGAATAAAGATAGAACCAATCATCATTCATCAATATCCCACCTGCATGTAAACATTGTGACACAAAATTAGTACAATCTCCTCTTATAAACCAAGGGTATTGATTATTACGCAAATAAACCCATTTTCTAGCTGCAAACTTTCTATTGTATTTTCTCTCTTTTTTTCTCCAATCTTTATAAAATCCAACCTATATTCACTATTAAAATGTTTTATATTATCTTTAATATCAAAGTAACATGTTCCTTCAGCATCACTTCTATTAACTGGTTCATTTTCGCAATATGTATAAATGCTATCACCAATAGCCGTACCAGAAGAGCTAATAAAAACAGTATCATCAGCATTAATAAATCTACCAGTAGTTGGGTCATAGTATCTGGTTTGAAGATAATAAAGAGTGGTATCTTCATCATATACATAACCACGA
The DNA here is from genome assembly GCF_040096285.1 of Ruminococcoides intestinihominis. Classification (NCBI taxonomy): domain Bacteria; kingdom Bacillati; phylum Bacillota; class Clostridia; order Eubacteriales; family Oscillospiraceae; genus Ruminococcoides; species Ruminococcoides intestinihominis. Next base: position 23,559 of record NZ_JBBMEY010000001.1, read on the forward strand.
TAACGAAGTGGATTAATTGAAGATAACTCATCTTCTGACTGCGACAGAATATTACCCCATGCGTTATATACATAACTAGCTTTTTCATTTCCATCTTCGTCAAGGATTTTTACTATATCTCCTTGCAAATTCTTTACATAGTAGAAGATTTTCCCAAAATCTCCCCTACCCGATTTTTAAATGAGTAAGGGAGATTTAATTGATTGTAACTACTAGGCAATTAGACTATTGTTTCAACAAATCCGTTATAAGTGTCATAGTAGAAGAAAAGTGTTGCACTGTCAGTTTTTTCAGCAATTAGGTTATTATTACTATCATAATAATAGTCAGTTACCTTTGCGCCTACTTTTTTCTGACTTCTCATTCCATTGCGCAGTTGATTTAAGAAATACACATACATCATTTATTTTGACTCATCAGGAAAAATTTCTTCTGTCACACTCGTAACTTTCCATTGCCCTGATTTCTTCTCTAACTCAACAAATATTGGTATCGGTTCATACCAAGTGCCACTACTAGACACCAATTGATCATTTTTATCATAAGATGTATAATGATATCTAAATTCAGCTTCCGCTTTATTGTCAGTTATTTTAATGTCAGATATATAACAACTATTTGTTTCTCTTTTTACGCTTTCCCTATCATCTCGATAATCCAAACTTTTGAAATCATCTTTTGATATAAAACCAGTGTACTCCTCATTTAACCTTTCACCATATGTATCATAAGCATTTTCCATAACAAAATTTAGTTTTAACTTTAAATATTCTTTTTCAGCATCAAAAGAATATGTTTTGTATAAATTCAAACCCAGCAATAACAAAATAGCAATTAAAATCCCATACTTTATTACTGTTTTCCATTTCACCATCATTCTAGACCACTCATTTCATTTGTAATATACTGACAGTACTATTCCTTTTACCTTTATTTTTTTAGGATTCTTTTTATCCTTATTACTTAATAATTTTTATTGAAATTGTTTACAGTATGAGCTGCATAACAAATTATTTTTTACCTTTTACTTTAATTATTGAACTAATTATCGAAGCGTGCGTATAGATTCCATCACCATTACCATCAAAATAAAGCAAATCACCTTTTTTAATACCGTATTTATTTATAATTTTGTGTTGAATGGTATTCGTTAAATTTTAATTATCCCACCATCCAAATAACTACAATTACCTGTATAATAATATAAGTTTATTGGATTATTCTCACAATACACAAAGAACTGATAAAAGCAGTATCATCAGCATTGATAAATCTACCTGTTGTTGGGTCATAATATCTACTTTGAAGATAACACGTTGCAGTATCTTCATCATACACATAACCACGATAACGAAGAGGGTTTATAGAAGCTAATTCATCATCTGATTGAGATATAATATCTCCCCAAGCATTATAAACATAATCAGCTTTTTCTTGACCGTCTTCATCAAGAATCTTTACTATGTCACCTTGCAAGTTCTTTACATAATAGAACATCTTACCGTTATAAGTCATTGCCACCGGACTGTTATTGGAATCATAATATCAGCAATTAGATAATTACTACTATTATCTTACATTAAAGATTTTTTTAATGAATAGAATCATTTAAATAGTTCTATTTGTTTTTCTTAAAAATCAAGGTTTTCCCTTTGAGGTAGTTGTATTTCTTATTCTCAACTTTATCTATTTTAACAGTTAGTTTTCCCCATGAGTAATCATAAGAAGATGCAGAAGCATAACTTTTAAAATCAGTATATTTTTCACCATTTTCTGTAACTGTATAATATTTTCCTATATAAAAGCAATCGTACTCAACCATAACATCTACCTTATGATTGTTAATAGTTGCATTTTTACATTGATCTCCTCTAGCTTCAGGAAAATTTTTGCCGTAACTTGAAAATGAAAAATTATATTCCTTACAATACCAATTTTGTTTATATTCTTCACCACTATCTAAATATGTATGCATATTATAATTTAAAAAACTAAAAAATACTGTTAATAAAATTAAAAAAACAGAGCCAAAAATAATAACTTTAGTTGATGTTTTTAAACGCTTCATATTTACCTCGTCAAAATGTAAAACCAATTATAAAATTGCTTTTTTCTTTTTTAGCAAAAGACTTAATATTGATTTTTGTTTTATAAGTACTATTAACATCTTTGTTATATGCATTGTACTTTTTGGATTTTTTATCATACTCAATGCAATAAGTATGAATACCATTATAAAAATGATCGTTCCAAAGTGAAATAATAGCAATTTTTGCTTTTTTAATTGACTTTATAAAACGATCAAAAGTTGACTCTCCTTGGTACATGCCTCTTTTTATCTTATGAAAATCAAAATATCCTGCAATACTTAACGGGCTTGTACCCCAAAGCTCACCAAGCATATCCATATCATTCATTTCAGCCTCAAGCATAACTTGATAGAAATATTGAAATTTTCCTAAACGCTTTAAAGTGTTATAGATCGCAATAAGTTCACAACCTACACCTGCAACCGTAGCATTATTAGATCCGTATTTTAAATTTTTAACTTTCTTGTTTTTTGTCCATAGATATACCCACTAAATCTACCTAGAGCAGACCGATTGTCTTTATATCTTTTTTTAAGTTTATTATATCTTGTACAAAATGCTTGCCATGCATCAGGATAGCCCTCATACATTTTCTTATGAGCTTTGTAATAAGAACTCAGATTATGATACCATTGACCAGTATAATCTACATTGTTTACAGGATCATTTTCGCAATATGCATAAATGTTATCACCAATAGCCGTACCAGAAGAACCAATATACGCAGTATCATCAGCATTAATAAATCTACCGGTTTTTGGGTCATAGTATCTACTTTGGAGATAGTACAGACCTGTATCTGTATCATACACATAACCACGATAACGGAGCTTGTATATTACCCTCTATTTTAATACAAACTTGTTTTGTCTTTTAATCACCTAAATTCAGCCTATCATATTGTTAAGACATAGAAGATAAAGCTGTAGTAGATAATACTGTCAACTCTTCTTTTATTACAGATTTTTATAAGTCAAACACTTGCGATAAAAATAACTTTGATTCTATATAAGGTAATTAAAATCAAACTCATATATTTGTCTTTTGAATATAAATCTCACCTTTTTCATAAGAATACCCAACATAATAAAAATCAAAAATATCATTGAAATTGATTTCTTCATTTGTTTTATTATTGGGATAGTCACAGAGAATGAATACCGTGTCAGTTGCAGGAGATAATCTCTTGTTTAACATACCTCCAAACGCCTTTTCTCCGGGTGTAGTTTCCGAACTCCATAAGTAGTTGTAAATTTCGCTTTTTTGCTCTAACTTCATCCACCTGTCATCTAAATTGTTTTGAAATTTTTTATTTTCTTCATTATTTAAAGTGAGTATCACTATTATGTCTCCGTCACCATGAAAGCCACCGCCATTCTTTTCGAAAAACGTGATGTCATTATAAGGAATAGATAGTTTCAGCGTTTGATTTATTTCAGTTATGACAAATTGCGGCGAATTATACTTTCTCAAAAAAATAATTGTTGTCAATAAACCAAACACGCATATTATAGATGTAATTATTATTAATATCTTCTTTCTTGCAATCATTAATAATCACCTTTTAGCATAAACAATAACATAAATTTTATATGGAACAATAATACCTTGATTTTGATCAGCCAAAGCCATATTATTTCCAACTTTAATTGCCCAATTTCCTGAATAGTTCTCTAGTTTAAAATCATACTTATCTTCTAATAAAAACTGAAAATATCGACAACCATTTATCCGCATTTCATTCACTGTTACACTGATGTTGTGAAACGCCCCTAACAAATCTCCGGAATTATATACTAACGAACACGTATAATTGGATACCCATTTATTTTTATGTTTTTTCCTCACTTTTTTAACTAAATTTTTGAATTCATTTGTTTTTTTATTTTTTTGATAGAGCCGTTGAAGAATTATACCAAAGATTTGATGGCTTATCGCGTAGACTATGTTCTAAGAATGTTGCTGAATATGTCCATTTCTTTTTCTTTAATGTAGATACAACCCAGTTTTTCCAGAATTTACGTCCTGCTTCTTTTTCTTCTTTTAATAGCTGACCATTGTAATCCGTAAACATTATCGCATTATTCTCGCAATAGGTAAAAATGTTTGCACTTAAAACTGTACCAGTAGCACCAATATACGCAGTATCATCAGCATTGATAAACCTACCTGTTTGTGGGTCATAGTACCTGGTTTGGAGATAATAAAGAGTGGTATCTTCATCATACACATAACCACGATAACGAAGTGGATTTATTGAAGATAGTTCATCTTCTGACTGTGATAGAATATTACCCCATGCGTTATATACATAACTAGCTTTTTCATTTCCACCTTCGTCAAGGATTTTTACTATATCTCCTTGCAAATTCTTTACATAGTAGAACATTTTTCCAAAATCTCCCCTACTCAATTTTTAATGAGTAAGGGAGATTTAATTGATTGTTACTAATGGATAATTAGACCATGGGGTTTAACAAGTCTATTATAAATGTCATAATAGAAGAAAAATATTACACTGTACCATCACCTAGAGTAGTTGTGGACAACACATCTACCATTTTCAATGTAAAAAACATACCATCATGATAGTTTCATATTTAGGATTACCCATCAGTTTCATAAAAGACATAATCATTATTCCTTAAATCGTTATATTTTTTGGAATAAACTCTATCAATATGCAATGTAATACTACCATCAGAGTTAGAGGAACAGTGACCTTCCATTATTTTGGGTTCACCAGTATAATAATCCTCAGCGACTAAAAACTGCTTACCATCACAGGGTTCATAAGAATACTCTTCACCATCTATAAAAATCTTATTCATAGAAAAAACATCATATGGAAATTTATTTGAATAACTTACAATTTTCATTTTATTATTAGTACATAACCATTCCTTGCGAACCTCTTCACCCTGAATTGGTAGAGAATAAGAGTTATACATCATATAACCAATAAGCAATAATGAAAATAATGCAACTGCACCAAATAATATAAAAATATATTTTCTTTTCATTACATCACCTCAAGTAAAACAATATCCAACAACAAATTTCCAAGATTTAATTTTTGTTAGATCTACAACTTTTGTATCTCTAGCGTTATTGGTATAATTATATGCCCAACACTTGTCTTTACTTTTTTTTACAACAAAAAAAGTATGGATACCAGTTGAAGAATCATTATTCCATTTAGATATTATTCCAATTTTGTACTTATTCATATCATGTTTAAAATCATAAATATTATTTGACTGTACATAAATAATCTTATGTGCATCAAAGAATCTGCCTATCTTTCTTGGATGAGTGCCAAACTTACCTCTATACCAAACAAGATCATTCATTTCTGCCTCTAATATAATTTGAGAGAAATTCATAAACTTTTTCATTTTTTTTAATGCATTATATATTGCTACTAATTCACAACCCACATTCGATATTCTACTTTCACTTTTACCATATTTCATATTACTAACTGGGTAATTTGCTTGACCATAAATATAGGAAGAATATTTACCAATACAATTTTTATTATATTTATTTCTTTTACATAATTTTTCATAACTTTCTAAAAAATTATACCAAAGAATTGGCGAAATAATCATATATTTCTTAAAATTGTAATCATAATATTTTTTTAATGAATAAAACCATTGACCAGTATAATCTACATTGTTTACAGGATCATTTTCGCAATAGGTAAAAATATTATCGCCAATTGCAGTACCTGATGAACCAATGAATACAGTATTATCAGCATTAATAAATCTACCTGTAAACGGATCATAATATCTAGTTTGAAGATAGTACATTGCAGTATCTTCATCATATACATAACCACGATAACGAAGTGGATTAATTGAAGATAATTCATCATTAGACTGTGACAGAATATTACCCCATGCGTTATAAACATAATTGGCTTTTTCATTTCCATCTTCGTCAAGGATTTTTACTATATCTCCTTGCAAGTTCTTTACATAGTAGAACATTTTTCCATTGTAAGATAAAGCTACAGGGCTATTCTCAGTATCATAGTAGAAGAAAAGTGTTGCATTGTCGGTCTTTTGAGCAATTAGATTATTATTACTATCATAATAATAGTCAGTTACTTTTGAACCTACTTTTTTCTGAGTTCTCATTCCGTTGGCATTGTAACGGTAAGTTACCTTTGTATCATCATTTAATGTTGTTGTTGAAAGCCATCTACCGTTTCTCCACGTAAATGACATACCGTCACGATAATTCAATGGATTACCGATTTCATCATAAGTAATATAACCGATATTATTGACTCTAGTTAATTTGTCGCACCATTGTTTATCTTCATAATAATATACATTACCATGAACGCTACCGGTAGGATGTTTATCCGAATCAAGTGCTTGTGTATTAACAGAATGAATATTACCATTACCATCTAAAGAATAATTTATATAGTAGTTATTTACATAGTCATATTCCTCAGTTAGCTGATTCTTTTTATCATACTTGTATCTATGTGCTTCTTTACCATCTTTTTTAATAGAAGTAATATTACCGTTGTTATCATATTCATACTCATATTTTGATACAACTCGACCATCAAATAACACTCTTTGTTTATTTATATTCCTTGATGATAAGGTATCAGTAGAATTAGCATTAACATTATCTTCATCATCAAAGTTTTCATCACCAATATACTTATTAACAACATTTAGTGAATGCTTTGATTTAGTTAAGACAGATGTAACTCTACCAAATTCGTCTTTTTCTTCTGTTGTTTTTAGTCCGTTATAATCAACAAATGATTTACCGTCACTATCAGTACCACTTGTTATTGTTCTCGTGTTATTTCCGATTTCTGTTTTTTCTACAGTATTACCGTTTTCATCGGTTGTAACACTATTTGCAAGGGTGCTGTCTTTACCAAGTATAAACTGACTCTCTAAGTTTCCGTTACAATCATAGTAATAATAAGTTGTTTCTCCACTTTCGGAGTCATCACAAACAGAAATTTGACCGTTTTTGTTATAAGTATACTTAGCGATAGTATTGTCATTACACTTAATATTTGTAACATTATTGTACTCATCATATGTATATGATATTACACTACCGTTTGCATATGATACTTTCAATAAATTTCCGTTATATGGACTATATGTATTGGAAACTATCTGTGAATCGCCAACATATGTTGATAAGAGTTTGTTGTATTCATTGTAATTAAACTTAAAAGAAAAGTTATTATGTGATATTGACTCAACATTACCTTGATAGTCATAATCATACTTATTGCTTGCACCACCTGTTGTAATAGAAGTGGCATTATCAGAAGAATCATATGTATATGATGTTTCTACATTATTACCATTAGTTATGGAAGACTTGTTTCCGTTAGCATCATATGTATATTTTGTAGTATTACCGTTTTCATCAGTTTCTTCTGTTACATAGTTACCTTTTGAATCATATGTTGACTCTGACTTAATATATGATTTTGAAGTGTCTAATTCTTCAGAAAGCATATCGCCATATTCAACTTCACTACTTGCACTTGTTGTACCTTGGGTATTATCATCCCCACTAGAAGAAGATGCACTATCAGTTGAAGTAGTTTCAGGTGATACCATAACTTTTAACATGGCATTACTTGGTATCATTGTATTACTATTATAACCATAAACAAATGCATAGTCAACACATTGTACGAGCTTTTCACTATTTTCAGGTGTAACTGACAATGATACTGACTGTACAGAGGTTGTATTAGAATTAAATGATTGATAATGACTTTCAGGAGTATCTTCTCCTTGATAATAAACATTAAGTGCTATACCAAAAGTTCTATTTTCATTTGATAAAGGAACAGAAATACCTTGTGCTTGTCCTGTTAATACAAATGAAACATTCTTAGCATTTACATTTACTCTTTGATATATATACTTATTAGCTAAATAATTTGTCTTATCAGTATTTTCTTCACTTGTAGTATCTTCTGAATCACTATCATTACCGGAATTTTCTGAATTATCAGTATCACTATATACTTCATATACTCTGTTATATACACCTTCTACTGATTTTACTACATTTCCGTATGCATCTGTAGTGTCAACCACATCATGTTCACTAACTACAGTAGTAGATTGAACAGATTGTGTGGTTTCCTTAACAGTAGTACCGGTTGCATTTTCTGTAGTTGAATCGGTAGTATCATTTTCATCACTATTCATTTTCACATATAAAGGTGCACCAAAAATGTATGGTCTGCCATATGTAAATGCAAATTTATTGTTACTATTATCAAACCAATTATTTGCATTAGTGAAATCACTGTTTTTCAATGCATTATAATCATTTACAGTTTCGCCTTCTTCTAACTGTAAACAATCAAACCATGTAGTATAATTCTTACCGTTTGACTTTAAAAGAACCTTTACATCAGTTGCTGTCGATGGAAGCTTTGCAGTTACACTAATTCTTTTCCAATTAATCTCATCACTTACTGCAAAACCATCAATAGTTTTTTCTTCTGAATTGTCCTTATACTGAATAGCCAGATTTAATTTGCCTGTACCGTTATTTTCGCAAGAAGCCTTAACATATGCAGAGAATGTAACGTACTTACCTAACAATGATTTTTGACTAATATTGTGATAAATCACACTGTCCTTGTCTTGTTTATCTTTGTTATAGATTTTAATAGCATTTGTACCAAAGTATTTTGTATCGGTATCTAAACTATACTTATTATCAGGATTTGAACTTTCGCTATAGTAATAGCCATCATTGTTTTTAATACCGGAAAAGTCAGATGTTTCATCAAGATAATTCTTAATAAAGTTATCTTTACTTTTAGTAACAGTAAGGTCGGAACTTTGACTATTTGAAATATAACCATTTGCATTCATTGTTGAAACTTTTGTTCCATCAGTATCAAAAGTATATGTTTCTGATGAACCGTTTCTATCTGTAACTTTAGTTGTATTATCAGCTTTGTATTCAAAGTTTAGATAATTACCTATTTTATTCTCTGAACTTCTTTCAGTAATATTAGTAACTTTATTAGCAGTATTATAAGTTAATGAATATGAAGAACCTGTTTTTACTTGTGAACCGTCTTCTTTTGTATATTTTACTGAAATTAATCTACCTAGATTATCATAAGTATAATTTGAACAACTGTTATCAGGTAATTTAACTTTAGTCAACAGTACTTTTCCATTTGACTGTGTATATGATAAATTAACCTTTCTTGAATTAGGAAGATTAATAGTTGTTATATACTTCTTACTGTTAATAGTGGTTGTTGTAAAAGTAGCTTGTGTTTGATTTGTAGAATCATAAATATAGTTTATATATCCATCACTACTATTTCGACCATAAACAATATGATTTTTCTCATTATCTAATTCGGTGATTTTATATAAAACACCTTTACCATTGCTAGACTGGAAATAAAGCTTTTCTGAATCTTTTTCAAGGATATATCCACTACTTGTCTTAGTTAATTTTAAACCTAAATCTTCATCATCTTCCCATTCAGTTGGTGCATTGCCTTCACCTCTAAGATAATGTTTTCTTCTATCTGACTCGATATATACATATTGATATGGATTATCACCAGTATTTAAGTTAGTATCTGTAATTGGTTCAATGTATTGATTAAAAGAAAAATTCCAACCATAACCAATCATTGAATCTTGATAACATTTATCATAATCAAAACTATTATATGTTGCTGAAAGTGAAAGTGGCATTCTAGCTGCTTTGCTTTCGTAAAAGTTCTGATTTACTACTAAATTTCCAAGATAATCATTAATATTTACATCAGCTTTACTACCGGCAGAAACAGTATGATATGATAAACTTTCTTCTTTACCTGTAAAGTCTTTATAAACCATTGTAAACATTGGCTTATGATGAGTTTTATCACCGATTGATAGATTTACGGTTCTTGTTTTTGCACTATCTTTAGCTTCCAGAATAAAGCCATTATTTGTACTTTCACCGGTAGCCCATGAATTTACTAATGAAGTAATATCAAAAGATACATCATTACTTGAATCAGCTATTGCTGAATAATCTATTACTATACTATCATAATAAGGTGAAGTACTTTTATAATTATGTAGCTTAATAATAAAAGGATTACTTTCTGATACATCACCTATAATTTTTTCAATAGAATATGAATATGTAGCCTTAATTACTTTTTGAGAAGAAGTAAGCGTAGGTAATTTATTTATAACCCATCTAATATATTCAGAAGATGATAAAGTATATGGTGGGTTATACTTTGGAGATGATGTACCATATCCTATATATGAATAACTAGTATTAAGTGCTTGGCCGGAAGATATTTCCGGATCAATAGTTACAGGATATTTAATATCTGATGATAATAGAAAATCCTTATCAGCTGTTAATTTAACCTGCATAGTATCATCTTTATGATTTAAAATTTCTAAAGATATATTCTCACTATACTTTTCATTTGCATCTACCATATATGGTGCTGAAATTGTATACACAATATTCTTTCCATTATACAAATCAATAGTATTATCATCTTTTAATTAAGGAGTTAGTTTTCCAATATTATACGAAATAACATACTCATTATTTACATTTGGGCTATTTAGAACAATATTTTCTTTTACACCTTTTGTTGTAACATTGCATTGCAAGTCAACATTATTATAAATATTCTTATATTCAGCATTTGAAGTAATATTATCTAAAGCAGTATCATTTTTATCGTCATTAGTTTTTCCGTTCTGAACTACAATGTTACTTTTGTTAGCGTCATCATAATTCCAACTAATTTCGTGTTTGTCATTTTCAACTGAAACCAAACTGTCACTACTTGTATTTTTTGAAAGGGATACATTTACATCACTTTCTTTATTACTGTATGTTGAATTGTCATTAGACTTAACAAGGGTATTATCATAATCTACCCATTCATTTTTACTGTTTTTATAATGAACAGGCTCACCGTAATCAACAAACATTTTTGTTCCATCATCTAACAAGAATGTTTTAGAATTCTCAGTTCTCTGCTCGCTATCTTCACTGACAATATCGCCTATTTCGTCCGTTTCACTTTTAACATTACTAAAGTCGGCACTATTAGATTCTAAGTTAGAATTTTGACTACTGTTATCCTGAACTAAAGCAACAACATTCATTGGAATTAAATAAATCATTGCAAAGCATAGGATGATAGAAATTGTAGATAAACATTTCCGCAATTTACATTTCATTTTAAACCTCCGTTTTAATTTTTAATCATATACTCCTCGAAATATGATATTTTATTTATATTTTTCTGCTTTGACTAATTTCTAAAACTATCACCTCGTTATCATTATTAATTATTTAATTTTCATATCTTCTTTATCATCTCCAAACTGTGTATTTACATCATATTCCTTCCGAACAGAAATAAAGCCCATCTTATATGTTAGTTCTTAGTTTTCATTTAAAACTACAAGTGCATTACAAGTACCCAATAACACTAAAAGAAAATTTTTCATAACTTTTTTAAACGGAAATAAAAAACTTCGCCTATAATAAAAAAATAAAAACAAATATTAATTTATCTAATATTGTATTACAATTTTAAAACAGAATTTGCAATAATGTTAATATCTAACCCTTTAACCTCATAACTAAATGTGCAATACTATTAAGAGATTTATTTGCTTTTTTCATTTTCATTCTTTCAAAATATTTATTAGAATTAATATTTCGATAAATCCTATCTAAATTAGTTTCTTTCTTAAACTTAATTAGTGAACCTATGATAAGTAGAATTAGCAATATTATAAAAAATAGAGCAAAAATATAATAGCCACAATAAATTGTACTGAAAATAAATGAAAGTAAAGTGATTACAAATAAGGTTACAGTGATAGGAAAACAATGATTATCAAAGAAAATATCATGAGCTGTTTTAAATGAAGGCAACATATAATTTACATTTTGTAATTCATTTCCCACTTGTTTACGAATTTTCTTATTATCTTTGTTATTATTAATGTATTTTTTTATAAGCAACAATTTCTGTATTTTAGCATTTATAATAATCAATGTTTTACACATACTTTCTATCTCATCAAGCTGCATGCTATTATAATTGACTAATAAGCTATTGGCTGTATTCAAGAAGTCACTATGTAATTTATCGAATTTCACAGTTGCATTACTATTTATTAGTTGATGAGTGTTAATCTTATTGCAACATTTCTTAAATATAACAACAGCTTCTGAAAGTTCATCCATACCTAAAGTATAATATTTTGAGATAGCACTCATTATATTTTCCTCCTCATTGAATACTGATAACAATTTAACAATAAATACACATCCTATGCGTATTATTATAGAGTTTGTTTAATTTTGTCACTTAATGTAACATTATTCTACTACAATACAAAATAAATGTCAATATAAATAATAATTTTATTGTATAGTTATTATTACTGTTGTATTTGACTAATGATTAGAATAAAAATAGCTGCTAGCACTTGCTAACAGCTTTGATTAAAGATATGATTTTCTATTATAGACTTCTTAAGGAAACATATAATGTTCTATAACGATTTGTATATTTGAAAAAGGGTAAATAACAGGTTAAGTACAGCCTAATTTTGCGTATTATTCTTATTATACCAATAATTATAATATTAATTACGATATTCTCACTTAATTAGTTTACACTATGCCTAGTCGTGTATAGCATTTACCTTTTATGATTATTTAAGTCTATATTATGCTATATTTCAACTTCAATTATTGGCAATTCCTCTATTAATTATGTAATTTTATATATTGTTGTAACAAATATTTTAAATGTTAGAAAACACTCTTTAGGAAAGTCTTGAAAAACCCTCTAGGAAAATCAAATTTTGCATACAAAATTCTTAGCCACAAAAGTAAATATCGCACCATAACCAAAACGGCTAAAAGTGCGATAAATACTGGGTTTCTGATATATTTCTTGGCGGAGAGCAAGGGATTCGAACCCTCGAAACCACTTTAATGGTTTACACGATTTCCAATCGTGCTCCTTCGGCCATCTCGGACAACTCTCCACAACGCTACTAATTATAACTTGAATTAAGAAAAAAATCAAGTATTATTTTAAATTTCTTAAAAAAATACACCTTTTCAAAGGAAAAGGTGCTTATATTAGTATAAATATTGAATTCTAGTAATTGGAAGAATTACAAACTGTGCTTTACCAATAATATTCTCTTCATCAATAAGTCCGATTTCTGAGTAACGACTATCAAGTGAATCAAGTCTGTTATCACCCATTACAAATACTTTGCCTTTAGGTATTACTGATGGAATTTCTGTATTACCTTCTTTTAGTTCAGAGCTAACATAAGGTTCATCAATTAATGTGCCATCAACATAGACCTTCTGATTTTCAAAATCAATTTTAAGACTTTGTCCTCCAGTTGCAATTACTCTCTTAATAATAGGCTTATCATATTCCTTAGCATGGCTGATTACAACAATGTCGTTATCCTTAGGTGTGTACATAAAATTAGTAACAATTACCTTATCATTATCAATAAGTGTATTCATCATTGATCTGCCATCAACATTTACAATTCTTAAGAAGAAAGTAAGAATAATGATAATCACAACAACAGCCATTATAATTGCTCTTGCTAAGTAATAGAAAAATCCAACTGTAGGGTTATTGTTGACTACTATGTAATCTTCTTTATTATTAACTTTTGTTTTCGGCTGTTTCTTAGACTTGTCAAAATACTTTTCTTTTTTTCTGCTTTGCATAGTATCACCTATTAGTATAAGTATTTTGCATGGTTGAATGGGAATAATGTAAACTGAGCTTTACCAATAACATCTTTCACATTAATTAATCCTACTTCAACATATCTACTATCTTTAGAAACATATCTGTTGTCACCCATTACAAAGATTTTACCTTCAGGTATAACCTCAGGAATCTTAGCATCACCGGGTATTAATTCTGATGATACATAAGGTTCATTAAGTTCTTTACCGTCAACATAAACCTTTTCTTTGTCAAAGTCAATTTTTAGAGTTTGGCCTTCAGTTGCAATAACTCTCTTAACAATAGGTTCATCTAAATACTGACCATGGCTGATAATAACAATATCACCATCAGTAGGTGTATATAGAAAACTTGAAACAAATAGTTTATCACCATCATAAAGAGTACTGTACATTGATGTTCCGTCTACATTTACAATTCTAAAAAAGAAAGTAAGAATAATCAGAACAACAAAAATTACTGAAATAATTGACTTAGTCCAATCATATATCCAATTAGGTGCTGATTTTGTCTTAATTGTATAATTATTATCCATTATATCTCTCTTCGTCTAATTTCGTTTAGATAGTAAAAAAAGGGACGTGAAGTCCCCTTTAATTACTTTTTGATTTGTTCCTTAACCTTAGCAGCCTTACCTACTCTATCTCTTAGGTAATATAGCTTACTTCTACGAACCTTACCGTATCTAACAACCTTAACGTCAACAACGTTTGGTGAGTGTACTGGGAATACTCTTTCGATACCAACACCGTAAGAAACTCTTCTTACTGTGAAAGTTTCAGCAACGCCACTACCCTTCTTAGCGATAACAGTTCCTTCGAACATCTGGATTCTTTCTCTTTCACCTTCACGAATGTTAACTGATACCTTTACTGTATCACCAACATTGAATTCTGGGAAAGATTCTTTCATTGAAGCTGCTGCAATAGTTTTTAATGCGTCCATTTTATTTCCTCCTGTAATTTCAGATATTCTTGCCTATGTAGCAGAGGAATACCCGCTTCAAATTTTCGGTCAATGACCTCGATTTGACTCCTATCGTATAACGACAGATTCCAAATGCCTATATATAATAACACAATAATTTGTATTGTGCAAGTGTTTTTACAAAAAATATCACAATTTATTGTTGAATTTCTTGCAAAAATTTTCTAAAGTATACCGGAAGTTCTGAATTAAACTCCATATACTCTTCTGTTCTTGGATGAACAAATCCAATAACCTTAGCGTGTAGGCATTGACCCTTTAGCTTTGTAATAACTTTCTTAGGTCCATATACATCATCACCTGCTACCGGATGACCGATTGAAGCCATATGAACCCTAATCTGATGTGTTCTGCCTGTTTCTAAGATACATTTAATATGAGTAAAATTGCCATAACTCTGTATAACTTCATAATGAGTTACTGCATTCTTAGAATTTTCATAGGTAATACACATTTTCTTTCTATCTTTTTTACTTCTGCCAATAGGTGCATCTACTGTACCATTTTCTTTAACATTGCCATAAACAATGGCTTGGTATTCACGCTTAAAGCTATGTTCCTTAATTTGTTCAGCAAGTTTATTATGAGCAAAATCATTCTTTGCTACAATCAAAAGTCCACTTGTATTTTTATCTATTCTATGGACAATACCGGGTCTTAATACACCATTGATACCTGATAAGGAATCTTTACAGTGATAAAGCAGTGCATTTACTAAAGTACCTGTATAGTTTCCGGGTGCAGGATGAACAACCATACCCTTAGGTTTATTTACTACCAACAAATCACTATCTTCATAAACAATATCAAGTGGTATTTCTTCTGCCTCAACAGTATACTCTACAGGGTCAGGAACAGTAAATTGGACTTTATCACCGATTTTAAGATTATACTTTTTGTTTTGTAATTTATCATTAACCAACAGTCCACCATCTTCAATAATTGATGCAACTGATGACCTAGACATATCTTCTATAGTATCAGAAAGAAACTTATCAACTCTAACTTCTTGATTTTCATTTTCAATAATGTAATTAAGAATGTTCAACCTTATTCTCCTTCTTAGAACTATCAGACATAAATAGTAGATAAATTACAAGCAGTACTGTACCAACCGTAACTGCATAATCGGCAAAGTTGCATACCGGACTAAAAAAAGAAAGTTGCAAATAGTCTATTACATATCCATAAAGGACTCTATCAATTAAATTGCCTATACCACCACCAATAATCAATGCTGATGATATTAAAAACATTTTAGACTTAATCTTTTTGAAAATGATTATATAAAGTAGGATTACAATAATAACTGAAGTTAGAGCAACAAAAATCCACCTCATATTTTCAAACATACCAAATGCAACACCACGATTTTCAACATAATTTAAATCTAATAAATGTGGAATTGCAGTAACAACACCGGCTTGTGGTAAATACATAGCTACAAAATATTTAATAACCTGGTCTATAACAACAACTAAACCGGCTATAGCAAGAGATAACGCTACCAACTTTTCACCTCATTAATAAAAACGGTGCACACCACAACAGAATGTGCACCGTAATTAGTTATTTATTATTTAAGAACATTTACACATCTCTGGCAAAGAGTTGGATGTACAGGATCAGCACCAACAGTAACTGAATGTTCCCAACATCTTTCGCACTTTTCACCATCAGCTAGTTCAACATCAATCTTAGTATCTGAACCATTATCTACTACTTCTACGCCGGAAACAATAAATACATTCTTTAGTTCAGGTTCTACAGACTTGATAAATTCAAGTTCATCACCACTGGCATTAAGAATAATCTTAGCATCAAGTGACTTCTTAAGTTTCTTTTCCTTAACTGCTTCTTCAAGAGCTTTCTTAACATCATCTCTTAAATCGTGAATCTTGTCCCACTTAGCCATAAAGTCATCTGAAACATTAATTTCAACAGGCTTTGGCATTTCGTTAAACATTACACATTCACCATCATCAGATGCTCTATGTGGAATATACTTCCAGATTTCATCAGAAGTATAAGCTAGGATAGGAGCAATCATTCTTGTTAATGAATCAAGAATGATATAGATAGTTGTCTGAGCAGCTCTTCTTGAATGACTTTCTTTCTTTTCTGTGTATAGTCTGTCCTTAAGTACATCTAGGTAGAAGTTAGACATATCAACAACACAGAAGTTTCTTACTGAATGATAAACCTGATGGAATTCATAGTTATCATAAGCATTTGCTACCTTGTTAATAAGTTCATTTAGCTTAACAAGTGCCCACTTATCCATTGGTAGTAGTTCATCAATAGCAACAGAATTTTCGTCAGGGTTAAAGTCAGAAATATTACCTAGGATATATCTTGCAGTATTTCTAATCTTTCTGTATGATTCAGAAATCTGCTTTAGAATATCATTTGAAATATGAACATCAGACTGATAGTCGGTAGAAGCAACCCAAAGTCTTAGTACATCAGCACCGTACTGCTTAATAACATCTTGAGGGCTGATACCGTTACCAAGGGACTTACTCATCTTTCTCTTTTCTTCATCAAGAATCATACCATGAGTAAGAACTGCCTTATAAGGTGCAACACCATTTGTCGCAACAGAAGTTAGAAGTGAAGACTGGAACCAACCTCTGTACTGGTCATTACCTTCTAGATATAGGTCTGCAGGGAACTGCAGGTTATCTCTCTTTCTAACAACAGCAGCATGAGAAGAACCACTATCGAACCAAACATCCATAATGTCTTTTTCTTTATCAAATTCAGTACAACCACACTTCTTACACTTTGTACCTGCAGGTAGAATTTCAGCAGCAGTATGATTATACCAAGCATTAGAACCTTCTTTTTCAAATAGGTCAGCTACTGCATACATAGCGTCCTTATCAATATGAGCTTCGCCACATTCTTTACAGAAGAAGATTGGAATAGGCACACCCCATTTTCTCTGACGAGAAATACACCAGTCTTTTCTTTCTCTAACCATATTTGTAATTCTGTCACGACCCCATGAAGGAATCCACTTAACATTATTAATAGCTTCAACAGCTTCATCCTTAAAGTCATCAACAGAACAGAACCACTGGTCAGTAGCTCTAAATAGGATAGGTGTCTTACATCTCCAACAGTGAGGATACTGGTGGATAATCTTCTTTAGTGCGAATAGAGAGCCTTGTTCATCAAGGAACATAGCAATCTTCTTATTAGCTTCATCAGTTGTTAAACCTGCAAACTGACCTGCTTCTTCAGTAAGAACACCGTTAGAGTCAACAGGACAAATTGTAGGAATTTCAGGATAGTTCTGACATACATTAAAGTCATCAACACCATGACCAGGAGCAGTATGAACACAACCTGTACCACTTTCAAGTGTAACATGGTCACCGACAATAACAAGAGACTCTCTGTCTAGGAATGGATGAGCAGTCTTGATGTATTCAAGTTCACTACCCTTTACTGTAGCTACTACTTCATAATCTGTAACTTCAGCAACTTCCATTGCATTCTTATAAAGTTCAGTAGCCATTACAAGATATTCATCACCTGTTTTGATGATAGAATATTCATATCTAGGACCAACACAAATAGCAACATTAGCAGGTAATGTCCATGTTGTAGTTGTCCAAATAACAAACTTAACCTTTGATGGGTCAATTCCCAAGTTTGAGAATACACCCTTATCATCAGTTACATTGAATTTAACATAAATAGAATGACAAGGATCTTCAGCATATTCGATTTCAGCTTCAGCTAGAGCTGTTTTACATTCAGGACACCAATATACAGGCTTTAGTCCCTTATAGATATAGCCCTTTGTAGCCATATCAGCAAATACTCTAATCTGTTCTGCTTCAAATTCATGCTTTAGTGTAATATATGGGTTATCCCATTCGCCGATAACACCTAATCTCTTAAACTGTGTACGCTGGTCATTAATATAACCTGTAACGAATTCTTCACACATTTTACGAAGTTCAACAATAGAGATTTCTGCTGAGTTACCAACACCGGCCTTTTGTCTGGCCTTTAGTTCTGTTGGAAGGCCATGAGTATCCCAACCAGGAACATATGGTGCTTTGAAACCGGCCATATTCTTTTGACGAACAATAAAGTCCTTAAGAATCTTGTTTAAAGCATGACCTAGATGGATATCACCATTTGCATATGGAGGACCATCATGCAATACGAATAATGGCTTACCATCATTTTTCTTCATTAACTTGTCATAAATCTTGTTATCTTCCCAACCCTTTAGAGTTACAGGTTCACTCTTTGGAAGTCCTGCTCTCATAGGGAAGTCAGTCTTAGGAAGATTTAAAGTCTTATTGTAATCCTGTGACATTCTACTTCTCTCCAATTTATATTTTAATTATTCTTCTACATCATAATTACTACCAAACTTTAAAACACCAAACTTAGTAGTGCCTTCAAGAGCCGGGTCAGTTTTCTTTTCTTCCTTTATTTCTTCAGCAGGTTCTTTTTTTTCAACTTCTACCGGAGGTTCAGCAACCTTAACAGGCTCAGCCTTTGGTTCAACAACTTCTTCTGCTACTGCAGGTGTAGGAAAATCCTTAGATAGCTTTTCCTGAATTTCAGCAACAACATTATCAGTTGGTAGTGCATCAACAATATCAATGCAACTCTTAACTTTCATTAGTAGTTCTGTTCTCATTTCATTAGCAAGTTTCTGTAAAGCAACTAGGGAGTCTTTTTCTTTCTTTACTTCTGCCTGTGCTTGTGCAATAAGTTCATCAGCCTTTTTCTCAGCATTCTTTACAGCAATTTCAGACTGTTCGTTAGCTTCCTTAAGTGTAGAGTCAGCAACTTTCTGAGCTGATAATAGAGCGTTACGAACTGTTTCTTCATCAGAACGGTACTGTTCAATTCTTGTAGCAAGAATATCCATCTTGTGTACAAGTTCAGCCTTTTCGTTATTTTTCTGTTCAAATGTTTCTATAACATCATCAATAAAAGAATCAACATCTTCAGCCTTATAGAAAGAACCACCTCTGTTAGTTCTAAACTTGACATCCTTGATTTCATCAATAGTTAGCATCTTTATATCTCCCCTATATATATTGTTTTATTTTAATTTTTTGTCTGCCTTTTTTAGTTAAGCCATTAATATCATCAAGAATAAATTTACCATACTTTCGTATAGAAATAATGTCGTCTTGTGATACTTTGTCGCTTATATTTGTATCTTCTATATAGTTCTTAAACACATTACCCGAAAGCATAAGTGTCCTTACCTTTTCTCTGCTAAGACCGGTTATAGCAGCAACAACTGCATCCAGTCTAAGAGAAGCAACTGTATAGTCATGATACTTAAATGTTGGTGTATAATCAAAGTTATCAAGTGTAACTATTTTTGACTTTACTCCAACTTTAGCAATTCTATTTATTTGAGATAAAATATAGTCTGCTTGATTTTCTAACACAAAAACATAAGTTTTACCTTCCATACAAACAATGTCACCTATAACATTTCTGTTAAGTCCGGTAGAAAGAATTGTACCAAGAAACTGTCTATGTGTTAATTTATCTTGCTTTCTATATTTATATTCAATAATTGATATTGGATATTCCTCTTCCTTAGCGAAAAATCCAAGAACCTTCCTTTGGCTGTTTTCATAGCCACCAAAGAAATAGTAATCAGTAATACCAAAGTCCTTTAATGCTTCAATACAAATTGAAATTTCACTTTCATTAAGGAAAGAAGTAAACTCAGGTTTGTTCCTTTCCATAGAAAGATAATAAAGGTCACTTATTCTGGAAATCAGAATATCCTTTTCATCTATATTTTTACTCAATTAAAAAATAACTCCGTTATTTTCTAGTTCACCAAGTAAATCATCACCGGTGAAATCCACATTTTCAGGCATAATGATAAATGTAGCATTGGCGATTTTCTTAATCTTACCCTTTTTAGCATATGTAACACCACTTAGAAAGTCAATAATTCTTCTTGACATATCCTTATTAGTGTCTTCAAGATTAAGTACTACAGTGCGATTCTTGTTGATTTCATCTGCAATACCTCTTGTTTCGTCACCAAAACGCTCAGGCTTAAATAGAATAACCTGAATTTTTGTACTTGCATTAATGTTAACAACCTTGTTGCCACTGTCACTATCTGTATATGAGTCAGAAGTATATCTTCTTCTTTCTGATCTTTCAGATCTTCTTACTTCTCGCTGATGTTCTCTTTGTTCTTCGTAAGGATCTTCATCATCATATGAATCCTTGTTGTTATCCTCATATGAGTAGTCATCATACTCATATTCATCATCTGGTGAATCCCACATTCTCTTAATCTTATCTACAAAACCAGCCATATCTGAACCTCCAAATTATTTATATATCCTATTTCCAAACAAAGCAGAACCGATTCTTACCATATTGGCACCTTCTAATATTGCTTCGTAATAGTCACTAGACATACCCATAGACAAAATGTCCATAGAAACATTATCTAATTTTTTTGATGATATGTCAAGGAATAATCTATTCATTTTTTCAAAATATCTACGAATTTCGTCTTTTTTTTCACAAATAGGTGGAATAGTCATTAATCCTTTAACATTTACAGCAGGTAAAGTGCTAATTTCTTCCACTAACTCCTCAAGCATTTCCGGCATAACACCGGATTTGTTTTCTTCTTTTCCGATATTTACTTCAACTAAAATATCAGAAGTAATGTTATTCTTTAAAGAACACTTAGAAACTTCTTTAGCAAGTTTCATTGAGTCGATTGACTGAATTAAATCAACCTTACCGACAATCTGTCTTACCTTGTTGCTCTGTAAGTGTCCAATAAACTGCAATGAACAATTTTCAAGGTTGTACTGATCATACTTTGAAAGTAGTTCCTGAACCTTATTTTCTCCAATATAGGAAAGTCCCAGAGAAATTGCATAGTTGATATACTCAGGTTCAACAGTTTTTGTTGCTGAAAGAAAAGTAATATCTTCCCTTGTTTTTCCGGCTTTCATAGCAGCCTCTGCAATTTTCTCATTGATAAAATCATAATTATACTTAATATCAGTTAATGATCTTTCCATCTTTTAAGTCATTCCCCTTTACTACAATATTATCATATAAAGAAATCGTTTCTCCATTATACAAGTTTGTATTATCTGAAGAAGGATCACAAATAACAAAATCTGAACCAGAATAAATAATATTTACTTGTTTGAACTGAAGTTCATTGCCGTATAGTACATATACACCCTGAACTTTCTTCTTAGTAGTTTTCTGGTTACCCTTACTATCTTCTGTAATCTTTGTAACATAATCAGTATGAAGAGCATCCTTATTAACTCTTATACCTTCATAAGTTTTTAGACAAATTTCTACATTTTCTTTTCTAACGGAAGCCAGTTCTGAATTCATATAATTACACTTCAAAACAAGAATACTGTCTCCACCCTTTTTATCTTGGTTGATAGATTCAATAGATGCAGGGATTGTACTTGTTGAAGCATAAGGCATATTTACTGTAATTGAATCGTAGTTAGTTGACTTTAATGTTAAAGCCTCTTCCTTAGAAATTGGACAGATTACATACCAATTTACTCTAGTAACAAGTTTACCGATTGTATCACTTGACACTTTCTTAGGTTTTTGTTTAAGTAATTTATTGTACTTTGTAATCGTCATTGACTTTGCATTTTTATACTTATAAATTGACTCATAACCATCAGCAGAAGAAACAAAACAACCGGCTTGTGAAGCCTTTACAGAACCTACTGCTTTATTAGATGTGTTCTGTAGTTCCTGTTTCTGTGACTTTAAATCGTTTAATCGGCTTGAAATGTCAACATTCTTACCTGCTACTAACATTCTTTCTGTAATTAAATATGTAATATCATCAACATAATTTTCACTGTCAAGAAAGTTCTTATCAGCAATACGGGAATTTAGTTCTGTAATAGAATTATTAATCTGACTATTAACAGTATCAATACCAACATCACCGTTAGATGCAATAGAACTTAACTTCTTAAGTCTAGTGATTTCACTATTAATATCTTCAAGTTTGTTGTTATTTAGTACATCATCTTCTGAACTGTAAATATCAGCTACCTTTTCATTCTTTGCAACTTTGTCACCGTCATCACAAGAGAAAGAAATAATACCGTCTGTACTGTTTTTCACTAACTTTTCATCTCTAACAATAATTGCATCTTTATAAAGTGAGTCAGTTGCAGTAATCTGTGTTGCTACTTCGGTATCTACACCGTTAAGGTCAAATACAGAACTAATGAAAACATAAATAACATATATAATTATAAAAATACATATTGCACTAATAATAATTCTTTTTGTCTTTTTATTAATCATTTTTTGCCTCATCTATATATTCAAAAACATTCTTTATTAATTCTTCACTGTTAAGTTTACATATATCAAACCATTTAATGTTTTTATCTCTTTTAAACCAAGTTAACTGTCTTTTTGCATATCTTCTTGTGTTCATTTTTAATGTTTCAACACAATTTTTTAAAGTATCTTCACCATTTAAATAAGGGAAAAATTCTTTATAACCAATGGCTTTTTGAGCAGTCAAACTAAGGTTACTGTTCATAAGGTTTTTAGCTTCTTCTAAAACACCTTGTTGAACCATTATGTCAACTCTTTGATTAATTCTATCATAAAGGAACTGTCTATCCTCTGCATATAATCCTATTTTTATCGGTTTATATGGTGATTCAACCATCATTGCCTCTTTATCAACTTGTGACTTAGGTTTGCCTGTAAGATAATATACTTCTAATGCTCTTGCAATTCGCTTATGGTTGATTTCTTTTGATAGTTTATCATAAGACTCTTTATCTACCTTTTCAAGTTCTAGAAGTAATTCTTCATCACTCTTAGAATTCAATTTATTTCTTAACTGTTCATCAACCTTTTGCTCAGTAAACTGAACATTATTAAGTAATGAATCAACATAAAGACCTGTACCACCAACAAGTATTGGCAGTTTATTTTTATCTAAAATTTCTTTAATTGCACTATTTGCATCTCTTACATAATCTGCTACTGAATAGTTAGTTGATGGTGGAAGAAAGTCCATCATATAATGCTTTATTCCATCCATTTCTTCCAAAGTAGGTTTAGCTGTTCCAATATCCATATCTTTGTAGATTTGCATTGAATCAGCAGAAACTATTTCGCCATTATATTTCTTTGCAACTGCAATAGAAAGGCTTGTTTTGCCGGAAGCAGTAGGTCCAATTATTGAAATAATTTTTATCTTATCCATTTAGTTATGCCCTTCCAAATTGTTTTTCAATTTCATATTTAGAAAGTTCAATACATACAGGTCTGCCATGAGGACAATATCTTATACTGTCATCAGAAAAAACTGTTTTCGCAATATCTATCAGTTCCTTAGCAGTACTACTGTCACCTGCTTTTATTGCTGAACGGCATGAAATATTGTGATAAATCCATTCCATATGTTCACTCATAACATTCTTTCTGTTTTCAGCTATGTAACCACAAATTTCAATAATAGTATCTTCAATATCATCATTTCTTAGGTATGATGGCGCACTTCTCACAATCAAAGCACCATTACCAAAGTCCTCTACATCAAATCCAACATTCTTGAACATATCTAAATGTTCAATTGCTACAGTATATTCATTCTTTTCAAGTGTAACTGTAATTGGAATTAACAATAGTTGAACAGAACCTGTTCCTTTTTCACGCTTTAGCTTTTCAAAAATTATTCTTTCATGAGCTGCGTGTTTATCTATTAAAACAAGTTTATTGTTATCAGTTTCTACAATGATATATGTATTCATTGCTTCACCGATAAACCTAAAACTTCGCTTGTCTTCGTCAATTAGTGTTTTGATTTCAATATTTTCGGAAGAAGAATTAGTTTGTCTTTCTGTTGGTAACACAACATCAACATCACTTTTCTTTTCTTCCGTAGTAATTTTCTCTAGTTCAAGTTCTTCAAAAGGATTAACCTTTTGTACTTCTTGATTTAATGAAGTATCTTCTTTTACTTCATCCATTTTTGTTTCAATCTTACTTTCAGTTGAAACATTATTTATTACATTATTATCTATATTATTACATACAGTATTGTTTGTAGTTTGATTGTTTTCTGATAGTTTCTTGTTATTCTCCAGAAATTCCATATACTTCTTTTGAACAGAAGAACTGTCGGAAACTTTATTTACCTTATTATATTTTACAGTTTTTATCGGTAAATCAAGTTCATCAAAAATACTTTTTTCTCTTGGCTTTTCAGATGCTTTTTGAACCGATTTAGGTGATTCTTTATTAATAACCTTATTTGCCAAATTAAAAGGATTTAGAGGCTTTATATTTACAGTATTGTTGTGATTTAGTACTGCTTCCTTTCTACTGTCTCCACGAAGCAAAGCTGACTTAACACCATGATAAACTGTATCAAAAACAGGTCTTTCATTAATAAATCTTACTTCAATTTTAGACGGATGAACATTTACATCAACTGCTTCAGGACTAATCTGTAAATTAAGAACACAAGAAGGAAACTTACCAATCATAATTGAGCCTTTACAGGCTTCTTCTAGTGCAACAGAAATTGTCCTTGACTTTACAAAACGGCCATTAATAAATGTGTTTTGCATATTTCTATTTGCTCGACCATTTGTAGGTCTGCTGATATAACCGGTTAACTTCATACCGTTAAGTTCATAGTCAACAGGTATAAGTGTTGATGCAAAATCTCTGCCATAAACTGCATATATTGATGACATTAATTTACCGTCACCGGCAGTTTTTAGAACTCTCTTGTTATCCCTAATAAAAGTAATTGCAATTTCAGGATGTGACAAAGCAATCTTGTCAATTACACTTGCAACTGCATTACCTTCGGCAACATCCTTTTTAAGGAATTTATATCTAGCCGGTACATTGTAGAAAAGATTTCTCATAATAAAAGTTGTACCATCAGGACAACCGGCATCATCAAAAGAAATTTCTTCCCCACCATCAATTTCATAAGCTGAACCTATATTTTCTTCTTTAGCTTTTGTTATAAGTTGAACCTTTGAAACTGATGAAATCGATGCTAAGGCTTCACCTCTAAAACCAAGTGTACCTATCTTTTCAAGGTCACTGTCAACTGAGATTTTACTAGTAGCATTTCGCTTAAAAGCATTGCGTACATCTTCTTTAAGGATACCACAACCGTTATCTGTAATACGAAGATAATCAATGCCACCATGCATAATTTCAACTGTAATTTGAGTAGCCCCTGCATCTATAGAATTCTCAAGTAATTCTTTTACAACAGATGAAGGACGCTCTACAACTTCACCGGCAGCAATAAGTTCTGCCGTATGTTTATCAAGTACATTTATTCTACCCATAGCGTCCACCACCTTTTAAATCATATTTTTTAGTTCATATAGTAAATTCATAGCTTCTATCGGTGTAAGTGTATTTACATCAACAGATTTTAATTTATCGGTTACTGCATTACTTGCAGTATCTAGGAGATTTAATTGCATATCATCTTCACTACTATGAGGTGATATATTAGCAAATGTTTCCTTATCATCAGTCTTACCGGAAGTAAGTTCTTTTAATATTTCTTTTGCTCTTTTAATAATCCAATCAGGTAGTCCTGCAAGTTTAGCAACTTCTATACCATAACTGTCATCAGCACCACCGGGGATAATTCTACGCAAGAAGGTAATATCGTCACCACGCTTTTTAACTGCTATGTTGTAGTTTTTAACTCCATCAAGGAGATTTTCCATAACAGTCAGTTCGTGATAATGTGTTGCAAATAGTGCCTTAGCACCTAGTTTTTTCTTATCAGCAACAAATTCAAGAACTGCTCTAGCAATACTCATACCGTCATAGGTACTTGTACCTCTACCGATTTCATCAAGAATAAGCAAAGAATTTTTAGTAGCTTTCTTTACAATGTTTGCTACTTCATTCATTTCAACCATAAATGTCGATTGACCTGATGCTAAGTCATCGGATGCACCTACTCTTGTAAAGATACTATCAACAACGCCAATCTCTGCATAACTTGCAGGTACAAATGAACCCATTTGAGCCATTAGTACAATTAGTGCTACTTGTCGCATATATGTAGATTTACCTGCCATATTAGGACCTGTAATAATAGCAACTCTGTTACTATCGTTATTAAGTGTTACATCATTAGGAACAAATGGTGCACCTGAAAGAAGTGCTTCTACTACCGGATGACGAGAGTCTTTTAAAATAATTTTACTTGATTGATTAACTTCCGGTCTAGTGTAGTTATTATCACTTGCAACATTTGCAAGGCTAGTTAGTACATCAAGTGTTGCAATAGCCTTTGCAGTTTTTTCAATCCTATCAAGGTTATTTGCTACTACTTTTCTAATATCATCAAATATAGCATATTCCATACCGAATGAACGGTCTTTTGCACCTAGAATTCTGCCTTCCAGGTCTTTTAGTTCTTGGGTAATATATCGTTCACAGTTAGTTAAAGTCTGTTTACGGATATATTCTTCCGGCACTTTATCTTTATAGGAATTTGTTACTTCAATATAGTAACCGAATACTCTATTGTAACCAACCTTCAGCTTAGGGATACCTGTCTTTTCTTTTTGTTCAAGTTCAATTTGAGCAAGTAAAGAAGTACTGTTGTTCATATCAGAACGAACTGCATCAAGCTCTTCGTTATAGCCCTCTTTAATAAGTCCACCTTCTCTAACAGAAAATGGTGGTTCTTCTTCAATAGCAATATCAATTAACTGATGAATATCCTCAAGTGGATCTATGTCTTCAGTTAGCTTTCTCATAAGACTTGAATCAAACTTACTGATTAAATTCTTTATCTGTGGTAAATTCTCAAATGCACCACATAGAGAACGAAGTTCCCTGGCATTGGCATTACCGTAAACTATCTTTGTCATTAATCTTTCAATATCAAAAATACCGATTAATGACTCAGTAATTTCAAGTCTTTGAACTGTATCATCTACTAAATCAGCAATAGCACTTTGACGGTTAAGAATTGTACCAATATTAAGTAATGGGTGTTCAAGCCAATATCTAAGTAGTCTTTTACCCATTGCAGTTTTTGTTTTATCCAGTAACCAAATAAGAGAACCTTTCTTCTCTTTATTCATCATAGTTCTGGTAAGTTCAAGATTTCTCCTTGTGTTATAGTCAAGGTTCATATACTGATTTTCGTTATACACTTCGAAAGTATTGATTCTTTCATAACCGGTAATTTGAGTAACCTTTAGATAACTTAACAAAGCACCAACAGAAGAAACCATTTCTTTTTTATCTTTGATACCATTTACATCATTTTCTTTAAACTGATTTTTCATAGCATCAAGACAAATAGAATAACCAAATTCATCATCAGTCAGCATTTCCACAGAAGCAGAAAGTTTTTCTTTAATAAAGTTTGGCAAGGTTTTGAAATTAACAATTTCTCCACCTATTAAAATTTCTCTTGGATTGTAACTGATTAATTGGTCTTGTAGTTGGTCTTGCAAGTCTTCACCGGATATTTCTGTAATGAAAAGCTCACCTGTAGAAATATCACAGAAAGATAAGCCAATCTTTTTGTTAGCCATAAAGGCTGATGAAATAAAGTTATTTTTACCTTCATCAAGCATACCGGATTCAATAACAGTACCCGGTGTAATAACTCTGATAATATCTCTCTTTACAAGTCCTTTAGCTTTTGCAGGGTCTTCTGTTTGTTCACATATTGCTACCTTGTAGCCTTTTTGGACAAGTCTTGCAATATAGCTTTCGCAACTATGAAATGGAACACCACACATAGGAGCTCTCTCTTTTTGACCACAATCCCTGCCAGTGAGAGTTAAATCCAGTTCACGAGAAGCAAGTTTTGCATCATCAAAAAACATCTCATAAAAGTCACCTAGTCTAAAGAACAGAATACTGTCTTTATTCTTTTCTTTAATTTCAAAATATTGTTTCATCATTGGTGACAATTCAGCCATACTCTCACTTCCTTTCTAAATAGATATTAATTAGCCACAACTGCTACAACCACTACAGTCACCACTACAACCTTGGTGTACATCTGTTGTTTCAGGATCTTCACCATTAGCTGAGTTTGTAATAATAGCAGCTACTCTACCTACAATCTTATCTAGTTCAGACTTTGCTTCATTGTAAGCAATCATATGCTGATTCTGCATAATCTTGCCGTAGATTTCACGCATTTCGTTATTGAAGTTCTGAATCTTTTCTTGGTCTCTGTCTTTCTTCATACCTTCTTCATTAATGGCAATTCTCTTTAGGTTGAATTCACCGATTAAATCTTGAAGTTCTTTATCTGCATCAGATGCAATTCTTTCACTTTCCATCTTAGCGTAACATTCTTCTTCCTGAAGAAGTTTACCGATTTCTCTTGCCATAGAAACAATTTTTTCTTCCATTGTTATTCTCCTTTATATTAACTTACCTTT
This sequence comes from Ruminococcoides intestinihominis, assembly GCF_040096285.1. NCBI lineage: Bacteria > Bacillati > Bacillota > Clostridia > Eubacteriales > Oscillospiraceae > Ruminococcoides > Ruminococcoides intestinihominis. The sequence continues at coordinate 52,949 of NZ_JBBMEY010000001.1, forward strand.
TAAAATCCAGTTTCTAGCTTCAGTAATTTCAGCAATTTGGAATGTACCGATTAAGTTTTCATCACCGTCACATTCAACAATAATATTGCCTGAATTTCTACACTGAAGTTTGTTATTCTTCTTGTTTACACTTTCAACAAGAATCTTTTCTTTCTTATCTACCATTGAGGCGCAACGCTTTGCAGCAATCTCTTCTTGAACTGCAAGTAGTTCTTGAAACCACTTTGACTTTTCCTCAGCAGAAATTGGGTCATCCATTTTAGCAGCAGGTGTACCTACTCTTGGTGAGTAAATAAAAGTAAATAGTGAAGTAAATTCTACTTCTCTGATTAATGACAAAGTTTCCTTAAAATCTTCGTAAGTTTCTCCTGGGAAACCTACAATAATATCACTTGTCAAAGAAAGATTAGGAATCTTTTCTTTAGCATAGTTGATTATTTCTAGATACTTCTTTCTGTCATAATGTCTGTTCATCTTCTTTAGAATTCTGTCAGAACCACTTTGGAACGGTAAATGAAGATGAGTACTGATATGTTCACCACTAGCAATAGTATCAATTAGTTCCTTTGAACAATCCTTAGGGTGACTAGTCATAAATCTTAACCAATAGTCACCCGGGATTTTGTCAATCTCACCAAGTAACTTTGCAAAAGTAATATCTTCTTCAAGACCTTTACCGTAGGAATTTACATTTTGACCTAATAAAGTAATATCTTTGTATCCGGAATTGATTAGTTCCTTTGCCTCAGAAATAACATCAACAGACTTACGGCTTCTTTCTCTACCTCTAACATAAGGTACAATACAGTATGTACAGAAATTATCACAACCATACATAATAGGCAACCAACCCTTGAAAGTACCATCTCTCTTAATTGGAATACCTTCATAAATCTTCTTATCGTCATTATCTCTTTCGTAAACTCTCTTACCTGAGAACAAGGCTCTGTAATAAAGTTCAGGGAAATTCTGTAAAGAATGAGTACCGAAAACCAATGAAACGAATGGAAAGCTATTGTACATTCGTTCAGCAATATGCTTTTGTTCCATCATACAACCACATACTGCAATCATAATCTGTGGATGTTTTCTCTTAATTTTCTTTAATGCACCAACATTACCGAATACTCTATCCTCAGCATGTTCTCTAACTGCACAAGTGTTGAACAAGATAAAGTCAGCATCATCAGGACCTTCTACAAATTCAAAACCTGCCTTTGAAAGCATACCTTTAATTTTTTCGCTATCAGCAACATTTTGCTGACAACCATATGTGTGAATATATGCCAGAGGTACTTCTCCTCTTTTTCTGATATTCATAAGTTCAGAAATCAAGTTAAGATAATAATCTTGATTTTCCAAGAAATTTGTGTTATTTAAGTCACTTTTCTCCAAAGTAACACTCCTATCCATTGTTGTATCATCTTATTTTATCACAATATATATGTTTTTTCAACAGATATTTTTCTAATTTACTTTTGGATAGAGATAATCAGGTGTGTCACCAACAATAACAGTTTCACTAATAGCAAATTCATTTCGTATTTTCAAATTTTCCATATATGATTGACTGATAAAAACAACCTCAGCATCAACAATCATATTTACCCTATGTATTGTCTGATTTACACCTGTACTTTCAAATGTACTTTTTAATTCAACGTCAACCGAACCTGTCATATCATATGAGAATTTTATCCTAGGACCTAAGCTGGAAAGCATTGTAAGATTAGTTAAGTCACCTAAAGGTACTGAAAAATACTGAGTATTAAGGTCATCCATTTTATTTTGAAATACATCTGAAAATTCATTTTGAATTTTATTTACTGCAGGTGTATTTACACTTAATGACATTACCCCACCGTTTTTATTTTCTGTTTTTACCAGTAATTTATCATAATCATAGTCACTATTCGAAATAACATCATCTGCAATTTTAGATACTCTTTCCTCTACAAGACCTCTTGCTTCATTTTCCATGATTTTGTCTTGGAGTGGTTTCATATAACTTTCAAATGCTATAGTTAATAAAATAGCTATGATAATGAAAACTACAATGAACTTCATAAATTTTCTTTTTTTCTTAATTTTCTTAATAAGCAAAAAAACACCCCTGAGATATATTATCCCAGGAGTGTAAATTTGTTAAATCAGAACTTAATATCTTGCTCTTCTTCGTTATTAGTAATACCGTCTAAATCAAATTCAAGAACAGCATCACAATCAGGACATTCAACTTCGCCTGTTAGAAGTTGATTTTCTGAAACTGCAATTTTCTTGTTGCACTGAGGACAAGTTACTTCGTACATAGGTACATCAGCTTCATCAGAAGAATCATTATCCTGTGAAGTACAACAGCCCTTGCAACCTGTTGAACAAGAGAACTTATCTAGGTCTTCATCATCGTCACCATAGACTACATCTTCAAGCATTGATAAATCGTCGTTAAGTGTATCAACAATATCAACTGATTCATCATAACATTCTTCAAGTTCTTCTACTTCGTCAGCTAACTGACCAAGGAAATCAATAATTTCATTAAGAACCTTTACTTCGTCCTTGTTTTCGTCTAGGTTTAGACCTTCTGCTAATCCCTTAATATAGGAAATTCTTGCTGATAGGTTCATTATGCTCTACCCATATATTCGCCAGTTCTTGTATCGATCTGGATAACTTCGCCTTCGTCAATGAATAGTGGTACTTTAATTTCTGCACCTGTTTCAAGTGTAGCAGGCTTAGTAGCATTTGTAGCTGTATCGCCCTTGAAACCGGGATCAGTCTTTGTAACCTTTAGTTCAACAAAGTTAGGTGGTTCAACACCGAATACATTGCCCTTGTAAGAAAGAATCTTACATACCATATTTTCCTTAACGAACTTAAATGAGTCGCCTAGGATGTCAGCACTAATAGGAATCTGTTCCCATGTTTCTGTATCCATAAAGTAATATAGACCACCGTCTTCGTAGCTATATTCCATATCTTTTCTTTCGATAAATGCTGTTGGGTACTTATCATTTGGGTTGAAAGACTTTTCAACTACTGCACCTGTAATAACATTTTTATACTTTGTTCTAACGAATGCTGCACCTTTACCTGGCTTAACATGCTGGAATTCAATAACCTGAACTACCTGTCCGTCAAGTTCAAAAGTAACACCATTTCTAAAATCACCTGCTGAAATCATTGGTAATCCTCCTTAAATTTTATAAAATGCGACTACTCGCACAATTTATCATTAATATTATACATACAAATGGAATAAAAAGCAACCTCTTTTTACAGAATTGTTAATTCTTTTGGGAGGGACACAAAACTTTTGTAACCATTCTCTGTAACAATTACGGTATCTTCTATTCTAACACCAAAATTATCTTTTATGTATATACCCGGTTCAATAGTAACAATCATACCTTCTTTTAGGATAGTATCACATCTTGGGCTTACTGTTGGGTATTCGTGAATATCAAGACCTACTCCATGACCTGTTGCATGACCAAAACAGCCTTCATAGCCTTTAGAATAAATATAGTCACGAGCAATCTTGTCAATATCAGAACACTTCATACCGGGCTTAACACTTGCCATTGCCATTTTGTGGGCATCTAGCACAATGTTATAAACTTCTTTCATTTTATCGGTAACACTGCCTACTGCAACGGTTCTTGTCATATCACTATGATAACCCTTATATGTTGCACCAATATCAAAAGTAACAAAGTCACCATTTTTGATCATATCATTACTAGGCACACCATGAGGTAAAGAAGTTTTCTTGCCTGTAATGGTGATTAAATCAAAAGATACACTTTCTGCACCTAATAATTTCATTTGATATTCCAATTCTACAGATAAAGTTCTTTCAGTTGTACCTACTTTTATTAGTGGTACAATTTTGTTAAAAGCTTCTTCTGTAATATCTTGAGCCTTTTGCATTAACTGTAGTTCATAACTATCTTTAACAATTCTTAGGTCAAGAATAATTTTGTCAAGAGTATTTTCTTCTGACAAAGTAACATTTAGCTTATCGCTATATGTTTTGTACTGTTCCATAGTCAGTACATTTGTTTCAACATAAAGTTTAGTAACATTATCATTTTTTAGAACATTGTTAAGTTCATCAAAAAGTTTATTAAAAACAATAACATTCGCTGAATTTACAGTTTTCTCAGCCACTTCACCATAACGAAAGTCAACAAAAAGATAGGCATTTTCTTTAGTGATAAGCAAATATCCATTACTGTCCCAAAGTCCTGTAAAGTAATAAATATTCTTATCATTTGTTACTAAGAATGCACCATCTGTAATTTTTGATTTGATATTATTAATTCTATTCTTATAAATATCCAATTAAATCAATCCTTTTAATGCTTCAATACCAAGTCTGTAGCTGTCTTTACCAAAGCCACAAATTACTCCGGCACATACTGCTGAGATAACTGACTTATGGCGAAATTCTTCTCTTTTATGTACATTGGACATATGAACTTCAATAAACGGTACAGCAGTCACAGAGGCAATAGCATCTCTTAATGCGTAGCTATAATGAGTTAAAGCACCGGCATTTAGCACAACACCATCATATACACCTAAAGTGCTATGAATTTTATCAATTAAGTCACCCTCATGATTTGACTGAAAAATATCACATTCGAAACCTGCATTCTTTGCAAATGACTTAATATCTTGATTTATAGTATCGGCATTTTCTTCACCGTAAATATTTTTTTCTCTTGTGCCAACCATATTTAGATTTGGACCTAGCATTACTAAAATTTTCTTCATAGTAAAAACCTTTCTGGATAACAAAATACGGACAGTAAAATATTACTGTCCGTTTTTTATAAGCATATTACTTATACTTTCTCTTACGAGCTGCTTCAGATTTCTTTTTACGCTTAACGGAAGGCTTCTCGTAAGCTTCTCTCTTACGAACTTCAGCAATAACGCCAGCTCTAGCACACTGCTTCTTAAATCTTCTTAGTGCACTTTCAAGAGATTCATTGTCTTTTAATCTAACTTCTGCCATTGTATATTTCCCTCCCATCTGCCACTTGGCATGGGTAATTTTGCTTAATTGCATAAATGATTATACTACAAAAACCTAAAGATTGTCAAGTAAAATATAAATTTTTGTTGAAAATTGTATTTTAAGGCTTAACAACTATGTTAACAAGTCTTCCCTTAACATAAATTTCCTTAATAATATTCATACCTTCAACTGACTTCTTTACATTTTCTTCAGCCTTTGCAAGGGCAATAACTTCAGCCTGTTCTGCTTCTGCAGGAATCATAAGCTTAGTCTTAATCTTGCCATTAACCTGAACAGCAATTTCAATTTCATTTGCTTTGCACTTGCTTTCATCATATTCAGGCCAAGGCTGATCAACAACCATACCGTCACCTAAATTACAAGTTGACCAAATTTCTTCTGTTACATGAGGAGCAAACGGATTTAATAGAATTGAGAAAATTGCATATTCTTTCTTATTGATTGAACCAACTGCATTAATGTCATTCATAAGTGCCATTAATGATGCAATTGCAGTATTGAACTTAATATTTTCAATATCTTCGGATACTTTCTTGATTGTCTTATGAATTGAACATTCCAGTTCAGGACGAACTTCATCACCGTCAATTAGCTTTTCTTGTAGGTTATAGTATCTTTCTACAAATCTTCTACAACCCTTAATGCCCTTGTCATTCCAAGGTGCAGCCTTTTCAAAGTCACCAATGAACATTTCATATAGACGCATAGTATCAGCACCATACTGCTGTACAATATCATCAGGGTTAACAACATTACCTCTGGACTTACTCATCTTTTCGCCGTTTTCACCAAGAATCATACCATGGCTTGTTCTCTTTGCATATGGTTCAGGAGTAGGTACTACACCAATATCATATAGGAACTTATGCCAGAAACGGCTATATAGTAAGTGAAGTGTTGTATGTTCCATACCACCGTTATACCAATCAACAGGTGACCAGTAGTTAAGTGCTTCTTTACTTGCTAATGCTTCTTTGTTGTGTGGGTCCATATATCTTAGGAAGTACCATGAAGAACCTGCCCACTGAGGCATTGTATCAGTTTCTCTATAAGCCTTGCCACCACAACAAGGACAAGTTGTTTCTACCCAATCAGTCATCTTAGATAGAGGTGATTCACCTGTATCTGTTGGTTCATATGAATCAACCATAGGTAACCTTAGTGGTAGTTCACTTTCAGGAATCGGAACATAACCGCACTTATCACAATGAACGATAGGAATTGGTTCACCCCAATATCTCTGACGAGAGAATACCCAGTCTCTTAGTTTATAGTTAGTTTTTGCTCTACCTACTTTGTTTTCTTCCAGCCAAGAAATCATCTTTTTCTTAGCTTCCTCTACTGTTAAACCGGTTAAGAAATCAGAATTAACCATTACACCTGTTGCACAGTCTGTAAATGCTTCTTTCTGTACATCTTCGCCACCCTTAACAACTTCGATAATAGGTAGGTTAAATTTCTTTGCAAATTCCCAGTCACGAGTATCATGAGCAGGAACAGCCATAATAGCACCTGTACCGTAGGATACCAGAACATAGTCAGAAACGAAAATAGGAATTTCCTTACCATTTACAGGGTTGATAGCCTTAACACCATCAAGCATAACACCTGTTTTTTCCTTAACTAATTCTGTTCTTTCAAAGTCAGACTTCTTAGCAGCCTCTGCCTGATAAGCCTTAACATCTTCAATATTCTTAATCTTGTCATTCCACTTTTCAATACAAGGATGTTCAGGTGAAATAACCATATATGTAGCACCAAATAGTGTATCACATCTTGTTGTGTAAACTGTTAGTTTATCGCCCTCAGTTGTGTTGAAATCCACTTCAGCACCTGTTGACTTGCCAATCCAGTTCTTCTGCTGAGCCTTAACTCTGTCAGGATAATCAACTAAATCAAGGTCCTTAATAAGTCTATCGGCATATTCTGTAATCTTTAGCATCCACTGTGACTTAACTTTTCTTACAACTTCACTGCCACAACGCTCACAAACGCCATTTACTACTTCTTCATTAGCAAGAACACACTTACAAGAAGTACACCAGTTAACTGCCATTTCTTTCTTATAAGCTAAACCATGCTTAAATAGCTGTAGGAAAATCCACTGAGTCCATTTATAATATTCAGGATCGGTTGTATTGATCTCACGACTCCAGTCAAAAGAAATACCAAGTGACTGAATTTGCTTTTTAAATCTTGCAACATTATTTTTTGTTACGATTTCAGGGTGAATGTGGTTCTTAATAGCATAGTTTTCTGTTGGAAGACCAAAAGCATCCCAACCGATTGGATATAGTACATTATATCCCTGTAATCTTCTCTTTCTTGAAACAACGTCAAGTGCAGTATATGGTCGTGGATGACCAACATGAAGACCTTGTCCTGATGGATAAGGAAATTCAATTAATGCATAGAATTTCTTTTTGTCGCTATTTTCTTCTGCATGGAAACAGCCCTTTTCTTCCCATGCTTTCTGCCACTTAGGCTCTACTACCAAATGATTGTACTTCAACTGTATTCCTCCATTAATCTACATCGTCAAACTTAACAACAGTACCGTCTTCCCACAATCTTTCAAGGTTGTAGTATTCACGGGACTTGTCATCAAATACATGAACGATAATATCAATATAATCAAGTAAAATCCAACCGTTACCTCGGTGACCCTCAACATGACTTACAGAAAAACCTGCTTCGTCAAGCTGATATTCAACCTCATCAGCCAGAGCTTTTACATGAGTTGAACTAGTACCGGTTGCAATTACAATATAATCAGCAAGAACTGAAACATCAGAAATTTTGATAACTTCCACATCTAGTCCTTTTTTGCTTGAAAGTGCTTTGGCAATTAAATGTGCTTGTTCTTTTGTATCCATTTTATTCATCCTTTAAAATTAATTCATTATAACAAGACAAAGCATTAGGGTGAATTGTCAATGCTCTGCTTGAGAGATCTTGTATAGTAAACTGTAAGCCATAAATCATAGCTTCTTCAAGACTTCTTAAAGCCTTTTCTCTCATAATATCAACACCATCATAATTTCTTTCATCACCGGTAAAGTCAGCTACAAAAATAATTTTCTCAAGCAAAGACATATTACTTCTGCCGGTAGTATGAAATCTAATAGCATTGATAATATCAGCATCATTAATATCTAAATATTTCTGAATATATACCGAACCTGAAATGGGATGCCACAATTTTTGACTTGATTTTTCAATCTCATCCAAAATTATACCACCCTCTGTTATAATTTTCAACTGTTCATCAAAAGGTGTTTCTTTTGTTACATCATGAAGGATACCGGCAGTCATTGCTTTCTCTTCATCACAACCATAAATTTTCGCAAGTTTTTGAGCTTGTTTTGCAACATTTACAGAATGAATATATCTTTTTTCTCCCATTCTGCCTTTGATTATCTTCTTATAAGACTCAATACTCATTACTTCACCCCATATAATTGATTATTTCTAATATATTCAAATACATTCTTATCAATTAAATCTCTTTTAAAAGCCTCATTCACATCATCTCTTACAATGGTTGAAGAAAGTTCCATAATAGGTTCTTTCAGAATTATTGACTTGCCATTATGTTGTTCCAAAACTTTTGAATATTCTACTAAAGAGTTATAGTCACCATCATCTCTTGGGCAAGTAATCAGTGTAGCTAAGCTGAAAATTTCATCAGGATTTTTCCATTGTAAAAATGTTAAGTACATATCAGCACCTGTAACTAAAAATAAATTATCATTAGGATAAAGTTTTTTTAGTTCTTCAAGGGTTCTGTATGTGTAACTTTTGCCTTTGAAATTTTCTTCTAAAGTTGAAACAATAAAATTATCATTATCTTTAGTAGCTATTTTACACATATTCACTCTGTGTTCAAAAGGAACTGCATATTGCATACTTTTATGTGGACTGATGAAAGTCGGTATAAAAATAACCTTTTCTACATTACATTCCTTTAAAACATTTTCTGCAAGAGTTGTATGAGCTTTGTGAATTGGGTTAAATGCACCACCAAAAATAGCAATATTCATTACTTATTTGCTCTTGGTAGTTTGATTACAGGTTCATCAGGGTTAGGCTTGTATAGAACAAATTTTGAACCGATAACCTGTACTACATCACAATCAAGTTTTTCTGATAAAATATCAGCAACTTGTCTTGAATTGATTTCACAATTCTCAAGAACCTTACCCTTAATAATTTCTCTTGCATAAAGTGCATCTTCAGCCTGTTTAACAACTTGGTCTGTGATACTGCCTTTACCAACCATTAAAATTGTATCAATTGAATTTGCAATACCTCTTAGGTATGCTCTCTGTTTACTTGTTAGCATAATTACTCCTTAAATATATTTTAACAACTTTTCCCTTAATATTCTTAGTGCATTACCTCTGTGACTGATAGCATCCTTTTCTTCGGAAGTTAGTTCTGCAAAAGACTTGCCACTATCAGTAATGAAAATTGGATCATAACCAAATCCCTCTGTACCATGAGGTTCATATGCAATTTTGCCTTCACTATAACCCTCTGCTGTAATAACTGTACCATCTTCAAGAATACAACAAATACTTGAAACAAATCTTGCAGTACGCTTGTCTTCCGGTACATCTTTCATTTCTTCTAGGACTTTATTATATCTATCTTCATCAGTTGCATTTTCACCGGCATATCTGGCTGAATATACTCCCGGTCTGCCATCTAATGCATCAATCATCAAACCTGAGTCATCGGCTACTGAAGGCATACCTGACTTTTCAAAAGCTGACATAGCTTTAATTTTAGCATTTTCGGCAAATGTAGTGCCTGTTTCCTCAACATCACCTAGGTCAATATTACATTCCTTAGCAGTAACTGCGTGAATACCCAGTGGATTTAGAATTCGGTTTAATTCTACAACTTTGTGTGCATTATTAGATGCAATTAAAAACTTTCTCATTCTTTATCACCAAAATCAAACAGTGCTTTTGCAAAATCTTCCGGAACAAATTCTTGTAGGTCATCAATCTGTTCACCAACACCAATATACTTAACCGGAATACCTAGGCCGTTCTTAATTGCAAGAACTACACCACCCTTAGCAGTACCGTCAAGCTTTGTAAGAACAATACCTGTAATGCCTGTTGCTTTACTAAACTGTTCAGCCTGATTAACTGCATTTTGACCTGTTGTTGCGTCTAGTACAAGCAGGTACTCTTTATCTGCATCAGGAAGTTCTCTGTCGATAACTCTACCGATTTTTGCAAGTTCATCCATAAGGTGCTTTTTGTTGTGTAAACGACCTGCAGTATCACAAATAATAACATCTGTGTTTCTTGCTTTTGCTGCTGAAATAGCGTCGTATATAACTGCTGCAGGGTCAGAACCTTCATTCTGCTTAACAATATCACAACCACTTCTGTCAGCCCAAATCTCTAACTGTTCAATAGCTGCTGCTCTAAATGTATCCGCTGCTGCAAGTAGAACACTCTTGCCCTGCTTCTTTAGGTTATTAGCAAGTTTACCGATAGTTGTAGTCTTACCTACACCGTTTACACCGATTACAAGAATAATAGATGGCTTAGTAGTAATTTTTAGTTCTTCATCACCTCTAAGCATATCTGCAACTACTTCTTGTAGAAGTAGTGTGATTTCTTTAGGGTCTTTGATACCTTCTTTTTTAACTTTAACTCTTAATTCATCGGTAATCTGTTCTGCTGTTTGAATACCAACATCACCCATTACTAGTAGTTCAGTTAGTTCCTCAAAAAGTTCTTCATCAATCTTTGTAAAAGACTTTAGCATTGAGTCAATTTGACTTACAACACTATCTCTTGTTTTTTTTAGACCTTCTTTAATCTTTTTAAATAGTCCCATTGTTTTACCACCTTAAATTAGTTTGCTTTCATTCCAAGCTTTGCTGCAACTTCTGATGCACGAAGTTCAAGTAACTTAGAAATACCCTCATCTTGCATTGTTACACCGTAAAGAACATCAGATTCTTCCATTGTGCCTCTTCTGTGAGTAATGGTGATAAACTGAGTTCTGTCTGTCATTCTTCTCATATACTGAGCAAATCTGTCAACATTAACATCATCAAGGGCAGCTTCAATTTCGTCCATAACACAGAATGGTGCAGGTCTGACTTTCATAATTGAGAAATATAGTGCAATAGCAACAAGTGCCTTTTCACCACCTGAAAGTGCCTCTAGATGAACAACAATCTTTCCGGGAGGATGAGCGATAATATCAATACCACTGTTTAGAATATCATCAGGGTTTGCAAGTTCAAGAGAAGCAGTACCACCACCAAATAATTCTTTGAATGTTTCTCCAAAGTGCTTATTGATTTCGTGGAAGTTCTCAATGAAAGCATCTTTCATTTGTTTAGTTAAGTCATTAATAAGTCTTTCGATTTCATTCTTAGACTTTTCTACATCAGAAACCTGAGCACCTAAGAATTCATATCTTTCGGATACTTCCTTGTATTCTTCAATAGCTGAAACATTAACAGAACCAAGACCTCTTATTGAGGACTTAATTTCATTAAGTCTTTTTCTTGCAGTTGAAACATTTTCAATTTCAATAGAAATTTCTTCTGCTTGTCTTTTTGTAAGTTCATATTCATCCCAAAGTTTTGCAATAATATCATCATACTGCTTTTGTAGGTTGATTTTTCTTTCTTCAAGACGAGCAAGTTCTCTGCCGGAAACCTCTCTTGTAGAGTTTAGGTCCTTTTCTTTCTGTCTAAGTTCTACACTTTTCTTTTCAAACTTTTCTTTATCGCCATTTAGCTTTTCAATAGCGTTATTGAATTCAGCAATTTTATCTTGATAATTGTTTGAAATATTAGTGTAGCTTTCAATCTTCTTATTAATTATATCAATATTTGAATTTACAGAAACAATCTGATTACGCAAGTTCTCTTTTCTTTCGGTTTGATGCTGACTGTTGTATTCGGATGTTCTGATTTCACTGATTAAAGCCTCTTTGTCCTTTTCATAAGTTACAATTTCAAGTCTGATATTTTGTAACTTTTCTGAAAGTTGTTCTCTCTTTTCAGTTAGTGCAAGTCTGTTACCTGTAAGGTTAGAAGTTGTTTTTTCGATATTTGCAATTTCTTCTTCAAATGCACTAAATTCTTTATCGGCAGTTTCTTTGTCTTTTTGTAGATTAGAAGTTTTATTTTCACATTCTACAATTTCATTCTTTGTAAAATCAATACTGCTAACTAAAGAGTCATATTCATTTTGACAAGCCTTATATTCAGTTCTTAATCTAATAAGTTCTTGTTGTTCGGTAGATAAATCTCCTCTAGTACCTAAAATATCAGCTTCATACTTTGCAAATTCTTGCTGACTGTTACTGTACTGTTCTTTAAGTTCATCTGCTTTATCTGCAAGGGCTTTAGCCTCTTTACGGTACTTTTCAATTTCACTTGCACGAGATAACAAGCCTGTTCGTTTATTTAAAGAACCACCTGTTAGAGAACCACCGGCATTTACAACCTGACCATCAAGAGTAACTACCTTAAAACGGTATGAATACTTCTTAGCAATAGATACTGCTGAATTAAGATCCTCGGCAATAACAATCTTACCAAGCAAGTTTTGTAAAATACCTTTGTACTCATCCTTACAATCACACAAATCTGACGCAACACCAACAAAACCAAAACAACTGTCAATACCATTTTCATTTAGGTATCTAGGTTTAATTGTGGCAATAGGTAGGAATGTTGCTCTACCACCTTTGTTTTCCTTTAGTGTGCGAATTGCTCTCTTAGCATCTTCTTCATTGCCTGTAACAATGTTCTGCATTGCACCACCTAAAGCAGTTTCGATAGCTACTGCATAGTCTGTCGGTACTTTAATTAATCTTGAAACAGGACCATGAATACCACCGATTTTGCCATGTCTTGAAAGGTTCATTACAGTTTTTACACTATGAGCAAAGCCCTCAAGGTTCTTTTCTAGGTCTTCTAGGATATTGGCTCTTCTTAGCTTTTCATTAGAATCAAGAGTTAATCTGTCAATCTCACCTTTAGAATTTTCATTTTTTGCTTTTAGGTTACTGATTTTAAGTTCTAAACCCTTAATAGAATTGGAAAGCATTTCTACCTTTTCGGCAGAGTCTTTACCCTGTGCCTTATAATCTTCAAGCATTTTAGAAGTAGTTTCTAAATTACTTTCTTTTTCTAACAATGAAGAATTTAGACTTTCTATTCTTTCATTAAGTTCATTAATTGATGAATCACTTGTAAGTAAAACTACCTTTGCATTAGCTGACTTTTGGGATAATTCAGCTAATTTTGAATTTAGTTCTTGAATCTCATCACCACTACGGGAAGCATCAACACTGATAGTATTTAGGTTTTCGGATACTTCATTATATTCCTTTTGCTTTTCTTCAATGTTTAACTTTAGCTTTTCAACATTTTCTTTCTTCTCTTTAATTTGAGATTCAATTTCAGTAAAGGAATTATCAAGTTGTTCAATTTCAGTTTCAAGTCTTGTTATAGTTTCTTTGTTATGCTCAATGTCGTTATTTGCAACAGAAATAAGAGCATTGTTGTTGCTAACCTCAGACTCAAACTGAGAAATATTTCTTCTTATGGTATCAATCTTAGAAGTGATTTCACCATTTTTTAGATAGATAGATTCTGTTTCTGAACTGATATTTGCAAGTTCTTGTTCAGCATTTTCATACTGTGCTCTTTGAATATCTATTTTGTCGTCTTGTTCTTTGATAATGTTTGCTGAATTATCAAGAGTATTTAGCCATAAAGCAATTTCAAGACCTTTCTTTTCTTCAGAAAGTACAAGGAACTTTTGTGCTTTTTCTGACTGTTTCTTTAGTGGACCGACTCTGTCTTCAAGTTCACCAACAATATCTCTAAGTCTGACAAGATTTTCTTCTGTACTTTTTAGCTTTCTTTCAGCTTCGGTTTTTCTATATCTATAACGAGAAATACCTGATGCTTCTTCAAATATTTCTCTTCTTTCTTCACTTTTTGATGCAACAATACTGTCAATTTTACCTTGACCAATCATAGAATAACCGTCACGACCAAGACCTGTATCCATAAATAGTTCATGAATATCTCTAAGTCTTACTGTGGCTTTGTTAATCATATATTCACTTTCGCCACTTCTGTAATATCTTCTTGTAACGGCTACTTCGTCACCATCAAAAGGAAGTATTCTGTCTTTGTTATCAATAGACAAGGTAACTTCTGCATAGCCGGTCTTTTTTCTCTTATCTGTTCCGTTAAAGACAACATCTTCCATCTTAGAACATCTTAGAGTTTTGGCAGACTGTTCACCCAGTACCCATCTAATTGCGTCACTTATGTTACTTTTACCTGAACCGTTAGGTCCTACTATAGAAGTAATGCCTTTATCAAAGGATAGCTTTATTCTATCGGGAAAAGTCTTAAAGCCATGCAATTCCAATGATTTTAGTAGCATAAGTCACCTCTTTCTTTAATAATAAACTGAAAGTCCTTAAGGGTATCACTTTGTTTAAAAGTAACTATGTATCCCAGTTCTTTAAGGACTTTAATATTTGCCTTTTTCTGTCCAATAGCTTTTGAAATAAACTTATTACCTACAATAACAGAAAATTCGCCTTGTGGGTATTTTTTTATTTCATTTACTAACATATCAAGAAACATTTTGCTTTCACATAATTCTCTAAATGCAGGGTGATAAAAACCTGCTACAGAAGTACTTACAAGTTCATCTGAATAATGAAGTCCTACTCTAATAACATTAATTTTTTTATCATAAAACATTTTAAGAATTTTTGCACAAGTATTTATTGTTGTTTCTTTACTATATGGAACATATTTTTTATCGTTATAATACTTTTCAAGTAATGTGTCTTTCATAGTTATTGTTGGATAAATTCTAACAGTATCAGGAGAAAGACTGATTAATTCCTCAGCAGTTTCTATATCCTTTTCAGGTGTACTGCCATAAAGACCAATCATCATTTGTAGTCCTAAAGAAATGTTATACTTCTTAATAAGATTAGAAGCATTTACAACATCAGTAGCACTATGACCTCTTTCATTAAGAGAAAGAACATCATCACACATTGACTGTGCACCAAGCTCAATTGAAGTTACACCATAACTTTTAAGCAAAGTTAAAACTTCATCATCTATTGCATCAGGTCTTGTTGACAATCTAATACCATAAAAGTCATTTATATATTGCTTTGTAGCATTAAGTAAAGAAACCATATAACCCCTATCGATGGCAGTAAAGCTACCACCAAAGAAAGCGATTTCGGTATTTTTCTTATCAACACCACTTTTTATTGCAGTTTCTATTGCAGACACTACATCATCTTGAGTTGGTTGATATGAATGACCTGTAATATTTCTTTGGTTGCAAAATACACACTGGTGAGGACAACCGTTATGAGGCACAAAAATGGAAATATTAGAATGTTTAATATCCCATCAACTCCAAAGCCTCTCTTGCAGCCTGTTGCTCTGCATCCTTCTTACTTCTTCCTCCACCTTTGCCGATTACATTACTGTTTAGGTGTACTTCAACTACAAAATGTCTGTTGTGGTCAGGACCACTAACATCAACAACTTCATACTGTAAAGTTTCTCCAGGATTTCTCTGGATAATTTCCTGTAGTTTAGTTTTGTAATCTTTAAAGTTCTTACCTGCTGTATGGTTCTTGATTTCAGGTACAACAAAAGAAAGTACAAACTCACTTGCCTTTTCCATACCACCATCAAGATAAATAGCAGCAATAACTGCCTCAAAAGCATCAGAAAGAATTGATGGTCTTTCTGCTCCACCACCTTTTCTTTCACCGTTGCTTAGGTAAATGTACTTACCTAGGTTAATCTTCTTTGCAAATACAAACAAGCTCTTTTCACAAACTAAAGATGCTCTTAACTTTGTAAGGTCACCCTCAGGTAATTGTGGACAATTGTTAAAAATATAATCAGAGACGGAAATTGAAAGTACCGCATCACCTAAAAATTCCAATCTCTCATTATATTTAAGGTGTTGCTTCTTATGCTCATTAGCATAAGAAGAATGAGTTAGTGCCACCTTTAAAAGTTCTTTATCTTTAAATGTATAGTTAATTACTTTTTCAAATTCTTCCATTATTTTATTCCTTTTAATTTATTAAATGAGTCTTCAATAACCTGTGGTACATTTGCGTTTATGTAATCAATAGTTAGTCTAACTGCATTAAAAATTGTTGTTGCATTAGAACTACCATGTGCTTTAAATACCGGTTTTTTGATACCTAGAATTGGAGCACCACCATAAACATCTGTATTCATAGTTTCCTTAAATTTCATTAGGTCACCATATACAAATAATGCACCGATTTTATTCTTTACACTTTTCTTAAAAATATCAGTAACTGCATGGCTTAGTGACTTTGCAACGCCTTCATAATTCTTTAGTAGAATATTACCTGTAAAACCATCACAAACATACACATCACAAGCACCGTTGGAGATTTCTCTGCTTTCTACATTACCAACAAAGTTAACAGGACTGTCCTGTAGTAAAGCATAAGTTTCTTTCTGTAAGTCTCCACCCTTATGACTTTCTGTACCAACATTAGCAAGGGCAACCCTTGGGCTTTCTCTGTGCATAACTTTTTCCATATATACAGAACCTAAGATACCGAATTGACGAAGAATCTCAGGTCTGGCATCAAGGTTTGCACCACCATCAATAAGCAAAAATGATGAACCGTTAAATGTAGGTAAGATTGGTGCAAATCCGGGTCTCTTGACACCCTTTAATCTTTTAACAATTAAAGTACCACCTACACATAAAGCACCACTGTTACCGGCTGAAACAAAACCATCTGCTTCGTTATTTGCAACCATCTTTAGACCTAGTGCCATTGAAGAATTGTTGTATTCTTTCATAATAGCATTAGGTGTTTCATCAACAGGAATAACATCTTCTGTATGGTTAATTTCAATATTTGAAATATCTATATTATTTTCTTTTGCCACTTTCTTGATAATATTCTCATTACCTGTTAGGCAAATTTCAATTTTAAAATGCTCTTGAGCTTTAACTGCACCTTTGATAATTTCTAAAGGTGCATTATCTCCACCAAATGCATCAATTACTATCTTCATCATAAACCTCTTGAATTTATAAATTCTGTTAGCTTTGCAAATGACCTATCAGAATAAGCCTTTGCCCTCTCTTTCTTATCCCTTGGTCTTTGTTCAAGTTCAGGTAACACTCCTAAATTAGCACCCATAGGTTGGAATTTAGAAACTGTTTCATCACTGATATATCTTGACAAAGAACCTATCATTGTATATTCAGGTAAAGTTACAGTTTGTTCTCCAATATATCTCATAGCTGCATTTATACCTGCCATTAGTCCTGAAGATGCTGATTCCATATATCCTTCAACACCTGTAATTTGACCGGCAAAGAAAAGATTTTTATTTTCTCTTACAGAATAATCACTATTAAGAATTCTTGGTGAGTCGATAAAAGTATTTCTGTGCATTACACCGTATCGTACAAACTCAGCATTTTCAAGTCCCGGAATCATTGAGAATACTCTCTTTTGTTCAGGGAACTTTAGATTAGTTTGAAAGCCTACTAGGTTATACATAATACCGGCACTGTTCTCTTTTCTTAGCTGAACCACTGCCCAAGGTCTATGACCTGTTCTTGGGTCTTTAAGTCCTACAGGTTTCATAGGGCCAAAACGAATAGTATCGTGACCTCTTTGTGCCATAACTTCAATTGGCATACAACCCTCATATACCTTTGGATTCATTACATCAAAGTCATGTACAGGTGCTCTTTCTGCTGAAACAAGTGCTTCATAAAAATTGTCGTATTCTTCCTTATTCATAGGACAATTAATATAGTCATCGCCGTCACCCTTATCATAACGAGATGCAAAGAAAGCCTTGTTCATATCAACTGTATCAAACTTTACAATTGGTGCAGCTGCATCATAAAATGAAAGACTATCACCAAACATAGTTTTGATTTTGTCAGAAAGCAAATCGGAAGTAAGTGGTCCTGATGCCATGATAGTAATACCATCAGGGATTTCGGTAACTTCTTCATTTATTACAGTAATATTAGGGTTATTATTTATTTCTTCATTTACTAGATTAGAGAAAATTTCTCTATCTACTGCTAAAGCACCACCAGCCGGTACTTTGCTTTTATCGGCACACTTCATAAGGAGAGAATCTAACATTCTCATTTCTTCCTTTAGCATACCGGCAGCACTTTCTTTTCTGGCTGCTTTTAGACTGTTTGAGCATACAAGCTCACATAATTTATCTGAATGATGTGCCGGACTTTTCTTGTTAGGCTTCATATCATAAAGGTTTACCTTTATACCACGCTTAGCAACTTGATATGCAGCCTCACATCCTGCAAGCCCACCACCTATTATATTTATACTCATTGGTCTTTAGTATAGCCACAACCCTCAGTTGCACAGAAGATTGTCTGCTTTTTGCCCTTCTTTTTATATAGAATCTTGCCACACTGTGGACACTTTTCATTTACAGGTTCATACCAAGACATATAGTTACAATCAGGGTAGTTACTACAGCCGTAGAACACTTTGCCTTTCTTGGTTTTACGAGTAATAACATCTCCACCACATTCAGGACATTGAACACCGATTTTCTCTACAAACTTCTTGATATTCTTACATTCAGGGTATCCCGGACAAGCAATGAACTTACCGTATCTACCAACTTTGACAACCATCTTTCTGCCACAGTTCTCACATACAATGTCAGTTTCATCTTCTTTAAGTTTAATCTTGACACCTTCCATATCTTCTTTAGCCTTTTTCAAGGTCTTATCAAAGTCAACATAGAAATTATCAAGTAGTTCAACCCATTGTTCGTCACCGTGTTCAACCTTATCCAGATCTTCTTCCATTTGAGCAGTAAACTTAACATTTACAATTTTAGGGAATCTTTCTTTTAATAGAGTTACAAGTGCCTCACCAAGTTCAGTTGGTACAAGGGACTTTGCTTCTCTCTTAACATATTCTCTACTTGTAATTGTTGAGATTGTTGCAGCATATGTTGATGGGCGACCGATACCGTTCTCTTCAAGTGCTTTGATTAGAGATGCTTCTGTAAATCTTGCAGGTGGCTGAGTAAAGTGCTGGTTAGGTATAATTTCTCTAACCTTAGCAGGCATATTCTTCTCAAGTGGAGGAAGTTGCTTTTCCTTTGTACCTTCAGCATCATTACTGTCAACATAAAGTGTTGTATAACCGTCAAAGTCAACTCTGTAACCTGATGCCTTAAAGATATAGTCATTAGCATTGATTTCTGCCTGAGTTGTTTTGTGGATACAATCAGCCATCTGACAAGCAGTAAATCTATCCCAAATCAGTTTATATAGCTTATACTGTTCAATAGTTAAACTATCCTTAACCTTATCAGGTGACAATGATGGAATTGATGGACGAATAGCTTCGTGACCATCCTGAGCATTTGAACGAGATTTAAATACTCTTGGCTTTGGTGGTAAATATTCAGGTCCAAAGTTATCATTAATATACTGTGTAACTTCTGCAATTGCATCATTTGAAATTCTTAATGAGTCAGTTCTCATATATGTGATAAGACCTGTTGTACCATAACCCTCAACATCAACACCTTCATAAAGTTCCTGAGCAATTTTCATTGTTCTTCTTGATTGATAGCCAAGTTTACGAGATGCTTCCTGTTGCAATGTTGAAGTTATAAATGGTGGGTATGGTGACTTTTTACGAGTACCGTTTCTTACTTTTGTAACAATAAATTCAGCATCTTTGATTTCTTCAAGAATCTTGTCAGCTTCTTCTTTATTATTAATCTTAATCTTTTTACCGTCAGGTCCAAGTGCTAAAGAGGCATTGAAAACTTTTCTGCTTGATTTTGGAGAAAGTTTTGCTTCAATTGACCAATATTCTTCAGGCTTAAAAGCTCTGATTTCATTTTCTCTGTCTACGATAATCTTAAGAGCAACAGACTGCACTCTACCGGCAGAAAGACCTCTACGAATCTTTTGGCTGACAAATGGACTTAACTTATAACCAACTAGTCTGTCAAGAATTCTTCTTGCCTGTTGAGCATTTACAAGGTCAATGTCAATAGAACGAGGATGAGCCATACCGTTATTGATACCTGTCTTAGTAATTTCATTAAATTCAACTCTATTTTTATCTTCTAAATCAAGTCCTAAAATATATGCTAAATGCCAAGAAATAGCCTCACCTTCACGGTCCGGGTCAGTTGCAAGATAAATCTTGTCACTGTCTTTTGCAAGTGACTTTAATTCATCAACTAACTTTTCTTTACCTTTGATGATAGCATATTTAGGAGCATAATTTTTCTTTATATCAACAGCAAGTCTAGCCTTTGGTAGGTCACGAACATGACCCATTGATGCTACAACTTCATAATCTTTTCCAAGATATTTTTTGATTGTTTTAGCCTTAGCAGGAGACTCCACTATTACTAAATTTGACATTTATCTATCCTCCGATAGTTACTTTATTTTATACTGTTTGCCCGGTAAAACTACTATTAAATCCATAAGTTCAAGATTTGTTAGTATTCCGGAAATTTTATATACCGGTAAGTTACATTTATCAGACAAATCATCTATATGTATAGGCTCATTTCCGATAGCATAATAAACCTTTGATGAATTTTCATCAAGTTTTACATCATATCTATGACCCTTTATAAACTCTTTTTCAGGTTTTACATTAGACTTTTTTGCAGGAATTTTCAGCACTGTACTGTCAGGAATATCATACTCATCATCTTCATAAACTTCTAAATTGTTAAATTCATTATAGTAGTTTAGAATATCAAGATAAGTAGTTACAGGAATAGCACCATCCTTAATAAGTTGGTTTGAGCCAACAGAATAGACACTATTGATGTTTGCCATTACGGCAAAAACATCTTTGCCCTGTTCTTTTCCGGCAATATCGGCTGTGACTAATGCACCACTTTTCTTACCTGCTTCAACAACAAGAACACCTCTTGAAAGTGCAGAGATTATTCTGTTACGAGATAAAAAGTGATGTGGCAAAGGCTCTGTATCCGGAGGATATTCAGAAATTAAACATCCTCTGTGTGTTATAGCCTTTCTCATAGGCTCATTTTTCATAAGGTAAGGATAATTGATACCACAACCTAAAACACAAATTGTAATACCATCAGCATTTAATGCACCTGTGTGTGCTGAACTGTCAACACCCATTGCACCACCACTAATTATAGTTACCTTACATTTTGAAAGATTATGAGAAATACTGTAAGCCACCTTTTTGCCATAAGTTGTAGCTTTTCTTGTACCTACAATAGCAATAGTTAAAAGATTATCAACTCTGGGTAAATATCCACTAACATATATAACTGCAGGTGGAGTATCTATATTACGCAAACAGTTAGGGTATCTGGCGTTATCTATAGCAAAGATGGAATAACCCAGACTTTCACATTTAGATATAATTTCATCAGCCTTTTCAATTGGAGTTTCTTCTAGATGGTTAATTTCCTTTTCGGTAAAAATACCACAAAATCTCCATTCAAAGTCCTGACCATTATAAAATACAGAAATATCCCTATACTCTTCAGTTTCGTAAAGTCTTTTAACTTTTGGATTATCATAGCCAAGAGCTAAACTTAGCCATATCCAATAACGATTATTATTCATTATTTGACATTTCCCACATAATTATACTAGCTGCTACTCCGGCATTTAGAGAATCAATCTTGCCCTTCATAGGTACAATAACTTGGTAGTTACAAGCATTAATAGTCATTTCACTTAGTCCATTAGCTTCGTTACCTATTACAACAAGTGCATTCTTTGAAAACTCAAAATCACCTAGAGTTTTGGCAGTATCTTTTAAACAAGCAGCATAAGACCTACCATGCTTATTAAATTCACATTCAATATATTCTTCTGCGTCATTAATAAGATAGAAAGGTACACGGAAAATTGCACCCATACTACCTCTTACAACCTTAGGACTATAAATATCACAAGAATCTTTTGTGATAAATACACCTTTGATTGAAAAAGCATCAGCAGAACGCAATACTGTTGCAATATTGTCCGGATTTTGCACATTGTCTAAAAGTACAAACTTACCATTATAATCAATTTTATCAATATCATCAGTTTTGTCAAGTGTTTTAAGTACAAGCATTACACCTTGAGGTGACTTTGTATCGGACAAAACATTGAAAATATTGTTAGGTACAACTATTGATTCATCAGAAATTGACTCAAGTCTATTGCATAATTCAAGATTCCTTGTATAGAAATTTTCGCTACAAAGTAGCACATCAATATGAATATTAGAAATTAAAACATCTTGGCAAGTTCTTAGTCCTTCTGCAACAAACTGTTTATTCTTGTTCCTATACTTTTTCTGCTTTACTAGTTTATGAATATGCTTTAGAGTACCATTTTCTCTACTTGTAACAAACTTCATATAATGACCTCTTTTTTAGATAGTAAAAAGCGTTTGAGGTAAGAACCTCAAACGCATAACACTTAAGCTTTTGTAACTTTTTCAACAAGGCTAGCAAAAGCTGCCGGATCAGAAATAGCGATTTCTGAAAGCATCTTTCTGTTAAGGTCAATGTTAGCCTTCTTAAGACCATTCATAAATGTGCTGTAGTTTGTGCCGTTTAGCTTACAAGCTGCAGAAATTCTTGTGATCCAAAGTCTTCTGAAATCTCTCTTCTTCTGCTTACGACCAATGTATGCATAGTTACCAGATTTCATAACTGCCTGCTTAGCCATCTTAAAGTGCTTACTCTTTGCACCGTAATAACCCTTAGCAAGCTTTAATGTTTTGTTTCTTCTTTTGCGAGTCATCATCGCGCCTTTTACACGAGCCATTCTATATTTCCTCCGTTATTTCGTAAGTTAAATTCAAAAAGTTAATTATTTGTAAGGGATTAATCTCTTAATCTGAGCTGTATTTGTCTTATCAGCTACACAAGTCTGTCTTAGACCTCTCTTACGCTTTGTGTTCTTCTTGTTAAGAATGTGCTGCTTGTTAGCATGAGCACGGATAACCTTACCATTCTTAGAAAGTTTAAATCTCTTTTTTGCACCACTATGTGTCTTAATCTTTCCCATTATGAAAATCCTCCTTAAAAATTACTTATTTGGCTTAGGAGCTAGAAACATTAGCATATTTCTACCTTCAAGTTTTGCTGGTTTTTCGATAACAGCAACTTCTTCACAAGCTTTAGCAAAACGGTTCATTGTGTCATAACCCTGTTCTGGGTGACCCATCTCTCTACCTCTAAAGCGAATTGAAACCTTAACCTTATCGCCTTTCTTAATAAACTTAAGGGCATTGTTAAGTTTTGTGTTGAAGTCATGCACATCAATATTTAGTGAAAGTCTAACTTCCTTAATATCAAAAGTACGCTGGTTCTTCTTATTTTCTTTTTCCCTTTTAGCTTGTTCAAAACGATACTTGCCATAGTCCATTACTTTGCAAACAGGTGGCTTTGCCTGTGGAGCAATCTTAACTAAGTCAAGGTTACTCTCCATTGCTATATTGAAAGCTTTTTCTGAAGACATAATACCTAGCTGTTCGCCTTCGGCACCAATTAGTCTTACTTCCTTATCACGGACTTCTTCGTTAATCTGTAGTTTCTTGTTGCTGATTGTCGAGCACCTCCAAAATAAATTAAAAAAGTGGACAGATAAACTCCGTCCACTCTAATACGCATCAGTAAAAAACTGTAAGTATTAACCCACGCAGACGGCACCCCGTAGGTGAAAGCATAACTGCCTTTCTTTCTTTTACTCAATTATTATATATAAAAGCATTTAATTTGTCAATACCTTTTTGACAATTAATTAGAAATTTGATAATATGATACTAACGAAAGTCGAGGTAGACAAAATGAATAACTTTTTTCAACAACAATTGTACCACAATTATCAAATAAATCAAGAGAAAAAAATGATAAGAAAAGAAAGCAACAAACTTTCCTTTATGTTGTTTATTGCAATTATATTTATGAATATTGCAGCTACTGTACTATTTATGTTTATAAGTTTTTTCAGCAAAGATACTTCTCTTATTACTACAGGAATACAAAACAGTTATTCTTCTTATGACTACATTATTAATGGTTTAGGAGAATTTGCCGGTTTCTTTGTTGTACCATTTGTATTTTGCTTAATATTTCGTTACAAATTTAGTGTTGTTATTCCGGTTAACAGTAATAAGAAATATAATCCTTTATTATTGGTATTAGGTGGATATGCAATTTGTACTGTTGCAAATATTGCAATTAACCTACTGAACAATAATTTAAGTATATTTGGATTGACAAATACAACCGGTGTTGAATTTACAACTAAGACACCTCTTGACCAAGTTATTTACTTTATATGTATTGCAATTATTCCTGCTTTAACTGAGGAATTTATATTTAGAGGTGTTATCTTAAATTCATTTAGAAAATTCGGTGATGGCTTTGCAATTTTAATATCTTCTCTCCTATTTGGGTTTATGCATGGTAACTTTGTACAAATTCCATTTGCATTTATTGTAGGTTTAGCTTGTGGATTTATAGTTGTAAAGACAAATTCAATTATACCGGCTATGGTTTTACATCTACTTAATAATGGTACATCGGTACTTATTGATATTGTAGCTAACTATGTTGGTGACAATTTGTATTCTGTGATTTCTTCGGTAGTTATTTTTACACTTACACTACTGGGCTTCATTTCAATAGTTTTACTTGTAAAAAAAGGTCTTAACTTTAAATTTGGAAATAAATCTATTGTAAGTTTAGGTGCTAAGGATAGGATAGTTCAATTCTTTGCTAATCCAGGTACTATAATTCTTCTTTCATTCTTCATTATTGAAGCATTTATTACTTTATTAGGTTTTTAATTATGTATAATGAAAAGTTTATGGATATTGCACTAGAGGAAGCTAAGTTGGCTTTAGACGAAAATGAAGTTCCTGTTGGTGCAGTAATTGTTAAAGATGGTGTTGTAATTGCTAAAGCTCACAATACAAGAGAAAAAACTAAAAATGCACTTCATCATGCTGAGGTTATTGCAATAGATAATGCTTGTAAAGAGTTATCCGGTTGGAGACTTTGGCAATGTGAAATGTATGTAACAATGGAACCTTGCCCTATGTGTGCCGGTGCTATAGTTAATGCCAGAATACCTAATGTATATTTTGGTGCATATGATAAAAAGTATGGTGCTTGTGGTTCTGTTATCAATATATTTAATATGAAAGAAAATTTTAAAGTTACTTATGAAGGTGGCTTTAAAGGAAAAGAGTCACTTGAACTTTTTGATAAATTCTTTAAATATTTAAGAAACAAAAGAACATAAAATTAGTCCTTAACAAATTGATTGTTAAGGACTTTTTTCTGCTTATTTTACTGTTAAATCGTAGCTAATATCAATTAAAGAAAGTATTTTTTCATCATCAACAGAACCATCAAGGCATATTGTTATCCAATGTTCCTTATTCATATGGTATGCAGGATAAAAACCTTTTTCTTCTAAAAGTGAACCCAGCATTATTGGGTCGCACTTAATATTAACTATATCTACTATTCTATCGGAATATTCACCTAATCTATTCTTAGGGATTTTCATTAATAAAGCAAACCATTTGTTATTGTTACTATGCCTGAATACAGTAGAAACATTATCATTTTTAAATGGTTTATCAGGTTCTTCACTAAATATTTCTGTAATAGATTTAACTAAACTTTCAAAATTCATATTCATATTACTTAGTTTTCTTTAAAATTTTATTTGCTGCAATAAGCACACCTGTCTTACCACAATGGAAGTTAAATGAACCTTGCATCCATACTGCAAAAGGTTCTCTAAGTGGTGCATCAGCAGAAAGCTCAATACTTGAACCTAAAGTAAAAGTACCGGCAGCCATAATAACCTTGCTATCATATCCCGGTAAATCATCCGGTACAGGTGTTACATAGCTATCAACCGGTGAACCGGCTTGAATACCCTCACAAAAGGCAATAAGGTTTTCTTCATTTTCAAGAAGAATAGCTTGTACAATATCTCCTCTTTTTTCATTCATTGTTGGAGATACACCGTAACCCATTAGAGTAAATAGTGTACTTGCAAAAACAGCAGTTTTCATAGCTTCACCTGTAATATGTGGTGAGTTAAATGCACCTAGGAACATTTCTCTCTTTGTGCTGATTGTAGCACCAAGTTCTCTACCTGTACCCGGTGTTGTAAGTCTGTAACTACAAATTTCAACTAAATCTTTTCTACCGGCAATATAACCACCTGTTGGAGCAATACCACCACCGGCATTCTTAATTAAAGAACCTGCCATAATATCTGCACCAACTTGAGTTGGTTCTAGTTCTTCAACAAATTCACCATAACAGTTATCAACCATAACAATAGTTTCAGGTGACTCTCTCTTAACTATTTCTGCAATTTTCTTAATATCAGCAATAGTTAATGCTCTTCTTAGAGAATAACCTCTTGAACGCTGAATATAAGCCATTTTAGGCTTTGACTTTAGCTTTTCAACTAAAGCATCATAATCAACTTCATTATCCTTTAATGGTACTTCATCATAATGAATATCAAAGTCCTTTAATGAGCCTGAGTAATTACCCTCAATACCGATTACACTTCTGATTGTATCATAAGGAATACCTACAACAGAAAGCATAGTATCTCCGGGTCTTAGCATACCAAATAAAGCAACTGTTAATGCGTGAGTACCTGACTGAAAACTTTGTCTTACTATTGCATCTTCTGCACCAAAAGCAGTGGCATATACTTCATCAAGAACTTCTCTACCTCTATCGCTATAGCCATAACCTGTACTATCGGCAAAGTGACTTTCTGACACACCACAAGTTTGGAATGCCTTTAGCATTTTGTTCTGGTTATATTCTTGTATTCTCTCTATTTCTTGGAACTGAGTTTTGCACTGTTCCATTGCTTTTTCAGATAGTTCTAGAATTTTACTATCTAAATCAAAAAAATTCATCTATGTATTTCCTTCCATTTTCCTATTATATTAAAACCCATTTTGGTATAACATTCTTTTAAATCATCTTCACAAAATAAATATAAGTTGTCTTCTTTTACATTATTTAAAAGGCTTTTTGCATAATCATTATTTCTATACTGAGGTAATGTTGCAATTGGTGAAATTATTTTACTGTATTCATCACCTGTTATTATTGCACAAGAAACTATTTTATCTTCTAGCTCAAGTGAATAAATTTTACTGCAATTTACTCTAACTTTGGAATGTAAATCAGTTGCAAAATACCCATAATCAGCAATTTTTACAACAGTTGAATTGCAGTTATTAAAGAAGTTAAAAACACCTTTATATTCATTAACGGTAGTAAAAATGCAGTTATTTTCTTTTACATTGTTATTAATAAATTCTCTTTTCATAATTAAGCCTGTTTCTGACATAGAAAAATTAAAATTCAGAGAATATTTTTCATTAAACAAAAGATGAGAAAACCCTAACACATTGAGAAATTCTTCAATTTCCTGTATGTTAGAATTTTCTGTTAAAAATAAAATAAACTGATTATCTAACCTTGAAATCAGCGAAACATAATCTTCATTAAAAGACTGATACCATATATCAAGAAAGTCACAGTTAAGCCCATAAGATTTATACAATACATTTATTCTGGTGAAAAATACATCCTTATCTTTTAGCTTAGCTGTAACATTCTTATATTTTGTGTCATCAGACAGATATTTTATCATTTCAATTCTTTAACAAGGTTCTTGAAGTGAATACCTCTCTCCATAAAGTTCTTGTACAAATCAAAACTTGCACTTGCTGGAGATAGAGAAACAATATCACCCTTAACTGCAACTTCAGAAGCTTTTTTAACTGCCTCTTCCATATTAGATACACGATAAATTACAGGGTTACCCTCACTATAGCTAGGTGCCTTCTTAGTTGAAGTTTCAATTTTATCAGCAGTATTGCCCATTAAGATAAGAATTTTAACCTTCTTACAAATAACTTCACCTAGTTCATCATAGTTAAGGTTTTTGTCATAACCACCGGCAATAATAATAATCTTTTCATCATATAGAGAAAGTGTACCTGATGCAGTTCTTGTAGGACTGGATGCAATAGAATCGTTGTAGTACTTAACACCATTAAATTCTCTTACAAATTCTGCTCTATGTTCTACACCTTGGAATGTTTTTGCTACTTTAACAATAGTATCAACATCAACAATACCCCATACAGCTGAGATAGCAGCCATATAGTTCTCTACATTGTGCATACCCGGAATGAAAATATCTTTAATGTCAATAATTTCTGTTTCTTTACCGTAATCAGAATAAACTATCTTGTTATCCTTTAGATATGCACCGTTAGTAACAGTATTTCTTCTACTAAACTTAACTAGTTGACCACGAACTTCACTTGAGAATGAATTTGAAATTTCATTATCAAGGTTAAGAACAGTCTTTGAGAAAGCATTTTGATGAAGAAGAATATTCTTCTTGGCATCAACATATTCTTGCATATCCTTATGTATATCAAGGTGATTTGGTGAAACATTTGTTACAATAGCAATTTCAGGACTTTCTTTCATTGAGATTAGTTGGAATGAAGAAAGTTCAACAACTGCATAATCATCCTTAGTAATACTTTCAATTTCAGGTAAAAGTGGCTTACCGATATTTCCACCTAAAAATACCTTTTTACCGGCAGCTTTTAGAAATTCTGAAACAATAGAAGTTGTAGTTGTCTTACCGTCAGAACCTGTAACTGCTATAATATGACAGTCGGCAAGTTCAAAGAAAAGTTCCATTTCTGAAGTTACAACAACACCACGACTACGCATTTCAACAAGTTCATCCATATAGTACTTCATACCGGGTGTTCTAAACACTATATCAACATCAAGATTCTTTAGGTAATTATCACCTAAAGAAAGTTTAACACCAAGTTCTTCTGCTTTCTTAGCATTATCTCCTAGGTCCTCAAAATTTCTTCTATCACAAGCAGTAACATCAATGCCCTTGTTTACGAACATTTCCATAACAGGAAAGTTACTGATACCAAGTCCACAAAATGCTACTTTCTTATCCTTTATACTTTCAAAAAAGTTATCAATTTTTGTCATAAGGTTCAACCTCCTAAATACATACTATATTATTATACCAAATGTAAAGAAAATTTCAATTATTTTATGCAAATAACGCAAAAAAACGGTGACAAAGTCACCGTTCTAATTAAAATTATTCTCTGCCAAGAAGTGAGTCAACAGAAGTTTCCAAAATATCTGCTAATGCAACAAGTTCAATATCTGTTACATAACGGATTTGACCTTCCAGCTTAGAAAGACCTGATGCATTCATATCAACGCCATTAACCTGCAACTGTGCAAGAAGTTCCTTTTGCTTCATTCCCTTCTTTTTTCTTGCAGATTCAACACGAGCACCAATTAGGTTTCTGTCGCCTAAGTTTTGTTTTCTTAGCCTCATAATATTCTCCCCATTTACATAATTATTTTTCTTTAAAGTAATTCTTTTGAATAATTCTAATAAATAATTCTTTTAAAATATTCTTTTAAAAAATTCTTTAAATTCATTATGAACATATTATAATACTATAAAAGAAAAAAAACAAGACCTTTTTGTAAATAAATTTAAAAAATTGATACTTTTTATCGAATTATATTACACGATAGTGATATTTTGTAATATTTTTGTAATTTTCTTATAAAAAATTATTTAAAAGAAATATAAATAGCAAAAAAATAAGGGTCATAATGACCCTTAGCAACCAAATCTATAAGCCGAGTTCTGTCGTGAATAGCCATCTATCTTGGCAGTGTGTTGCCACAACTGCTCAACGCCACCTCCTCGGGACTGCCGAGCATGCATTATGTCCCTCCACGGTGTTGCTCCAAATAGGGTTTACACGGCTAATATGTCTCCATATTACCGGTGAGCTCTTACCTCGCCTTTCCATCCTTACCACATAAGTGGCGGTAATTTTCTGTTGCACTATCCCTAGGGTCACCCCCGGCGGCTGTTAGCCGTTATCATTGCTCTATGGAGCTCGGACTTTCCTCGGATAGTCGCTTTCGCTTCTAACCGTAGCTATTCAATCTAGTTGCTACTATATTTTAATAGAAAAATAATATTTTGTCAAACATATTGAATGAATTTATAATAAGTTGTATAATATAATAAGATTTTAATGGAGGATTACAATATGGATATTAGACAAGAATCTTTACAAAAGCATTATGAATGGAATGGCAAAATCGAAGTTGTTTCCAGAGTTAAGGTTAATAGTAGCAAAGATTTGTCACTGGCTTACACTCCCGGTGTTGCTGAACCTTGCCTTGAAATTAATAAGGACTACAACAAGTCATTTGAACTAACAAGAAGAAACAACCTTGTTGCAGTAGTTACTGATGGTTCTGCTATCTTAGGTCTAGGTGACATTGGTCCTGAGGCCGGTATGCCTGTTATGGAAGGTAAATGTGCATTATTCAAGGAATTTGCTGATGTTGATGCTTTTCCTATTTGTGTTAGAACTAAAGATGTTGATGAATTTGTAAATACAGTTTATCTTATCAGTGGTAGCTTTGGTGGAATTAACCTTGAAGATATTGCAGCACCTAGATGCTTTGAAATTGAAAAGAAGTTAAAAGAAAAATGTGACATTCCGGTATTCCATGATGACCAACATGGTACTGCTATTATTGTTGCAGCCGGTTTACTTAACGCACTAAAGGTAGTTAATAAAAATATTGAAGATGTACAGGTTGTAATTAACGGTGCAGGTTCTGCCGGTATTGCTATTTGTAAGCATCTGCTAAACATTGGTTTTAAGAATGTTACAATGTGTGATATTAACGGTATTCTTTGTGAAGATGATGATACTCTTAAGGATGCACATAAGGAAATTGCAAAGGCTACTAACAGAAGTAAAAAGACAGGTAACCTAGCTGATGCAATGAAAAATGCTGATGTATTTATCGGTGTAAGTGCTCCTAACATTGTTTCTGAAGAAATGGTGAAGAGTATGGCTAATGACCCTATTATCTTCTCTATGGCTAACCCTACACCTGAAATTATGCCTGATAAGGCTAAGAATGCCGGTGCTGCTGTAGTTGGTACAGGTAGAAGTGACTTCCCTAATCAGATTAACAATGTACTTGCTTTCCCAGGTATCTTTAGAGGTGCTTTGGATTGTAGAGCAAAGGAAATCAATGAAGAAATGAAAGTTGCTGCATCTTATGCAATTGCAAACTTAATTTCTGATGATGAACTAAATGCTGAGTATATTCTACCGGAAGCATTTGATAAGAGAATCGGTAAGGCTGTTGCTGAAGCAGTTATTAAAGCTGCTAATGAAACAGGTGTAAGTCAGATTTAATTATCTGTTACAATATAAAATAGGCAAAAATTTAGGAGATGCTAATGCATCTCCTTTTTTTATTTATATTACATTTTTTCTGACATATTGAAGTAAAGTTTCTTTATCGTTAATTAAAGTATTTTCAATAACTTTATTAAGCAAAAGATTAAGTGTATCCCCTATTATTTTGCCTTTTGACATTCCACAACCCATAAGGTCCGAGCCATTGACTTTAAGATACTTTAAGCTAAAACATTCGTCATTATCCATAATATCACGAAAGATACTATTAACTTTATCCAGTTTATCAATCTTTTCTTGTTGATGGTATGATGACTGAGAAAGTACATCAGCCATTTGAATTTTCATAAGCATTGAAAAATTATCTGAACCGATATTTTTTAATACTTTTTTAATTATAATTCTGTCAGGCTGAATTCTTAAATCGTGAATTGAAATTAAATTAACCACAGTTTCAGTAAAATCTTTTGGGTAACGAAGTCTTTCCAAAATTATCTTTGCAATACCTGCACCGGTTTTTTCGTGACCTCTAAAATGAGAAACACCATTTTCATCTTTATTTTCTGACATAGGTTTACCTATATCATGAAGTAACATTGTCATTCTTAAGATTGGGTCGTTGTCAATATGCTTAACGCAAGAAACTGTGTGTTTCCATAAAGTTTTGTTATGGTGTGGTGTGTTTTGTTCATAATGAAACATTGTAGAAATTTCAGGAATGATAACTGCAAATACATCTTTAAATCTTCTGAGAATATAACTACAATTTTCACCACACAAAGTTTTTACAAGTTCTGTTGCAATTCTTTCTTTAGAAATATTATTTAATAGTTCTTTATTCTTTGCAATTGCGTTATATGTATTAAATTCTACTGAAAAGTTATAAGTTGATGCAAACCTTAATGCTCTTAAAATTCTTAATGCATCTTCCTTAAATCTTTTATCCGGTTCACCAACACATCTAATAGCCTTATACTTTAAATCTTCTTGACCGTTGAAATAGTCAATTACACCTTCACTTGGGTTATATGCCATAGCATTTACTGTAAAATCTCTTCTTGCTAAGTCTTCTTTTAGTGAAGTGGTGAACTCTACATTCTTAGGATGACGGTTATCTTCATAATCTCCATCAATTCTATAGGTTGTGATTTCATAAACTTCATAATCAATAATTACTGCAACTGTGCCATGCTTTATTCCGGCATCAATAATTTTGTAATCTTTGAATATTGAAATAATTTCATCCGGTTTTGCATTTGTGGTTAAGTCATAATCCTTAGGTGTTAAACCAAGTATCATATCCCTTACACAACCACCTACTGTATAACATTGAAAACCATTTGACTCCATTTTTGAAATTATATTTAAAACATTTTTAGGTAAAGTAAAATTCATATATATCATCTCAATTATTTTTATATTTATTATACCACATTAATTATGTATAAAAAAGTTAAATTTAAGTCAAAAATAGCACAACTTCATGTTGTGCTATCTAGTTATATTTTAATTTTTGTCAACTATCTTTTTCTTAATAGCAGTTGTAATGAGAGTAAGAATAATAAATACTATTATTGTAAAAGCAAATGAACATAATAAAAACATAGAAGAATTATGATTTAGTGGTACTGTACCTAAAATTTTGCCACCAAACAAGAAACCTAAAACTAAGCAAACAAAAATAAATATTGATAAAGAAAGTCTTAGTTTATTAAACGGTAAAGAAATCTTCACTACTAGTGCAAACAATGCAAAAGCAGTTACCATAATACAGACAGTTTCCAGAGTTTGAGTATTAAATCCAAGTTGATAACCTAAAGTCATAACCAATATAGAATTTAGAGTAACCGTTAAACCTGCCGGTATTGCACCACAGATAATGTTAATGAAGAAGTTTCCTGTAATTCTGTTATTGTTATATTCCATAGCTAATATAAATGATGGAATACCGATGGTAAGTCCTCCGACAAATGAAAGTTGAATTGATTGGAATGGATAGGACATACCAAAAATAATAACTAAAACAGAAAGTAAAATTGAAAAAATATTTTTAACTAAAAACAGTGATGAACTTCTTTGGATATTCTGAATTGTTCTTCTACCCTCAGTAACAATATATGGCATTGATGAAAAGTCATTATCAGCAAGTACAATTTGTGATACACACTTAGCAGCCTCACTACCTGATGCCATCGCTACCGAACAATCAGCTTTTTTTAAAGCTAATACATCATTTACTCCATCACCTGTCATAGCTACTGAATGACCATTATCGTGTATTGATGAAATCAGCTTTTCTTTTTGTTGAGGAGTTACTCTACCAAAAATTGTATATTCTTCTGATGCTTTTTTAATATCTTCATCAGTTTTTAAAGTGCTACAGTCAATAGCTTTATCGTAGTTATCAATATTAAAAGTTTTGGCAATATTCACAATAGTATTTACTGAGTCACCTGAAATAATCTTAATATTAACTCCTTGTTTTTTGAAATACTTTAAGGTTTCTTTTGCATTTTCACGAAGTTTATCTCTCAATAAAACATTACAAATAGGTGTTCTTGTATCACCCTTAATCATTACAAATGTTAGAACTCTGTAGTTATTTTCATATTTCTTAATATCGGTTAAAATATCATTTTCATCATCATTAAGGATAAATTCACCTGCACCACAGAGAATCTTCCTATCACTAAAAGTAACAGAAGAACATTTCTTTTCAGAAGAAAAGGCTTCTACTGAAACTGCTTTTTCGTAATGGTAACCATCAATTTTATCCCTAACTGCATTCATTGTACTGTTGTAGTCAATGCTATTATTTGCAAAATCAGAAAGAATATTTAGCACATCATCATAAGTATAGTCACTTAGGGGAATAATATCCTCAACAATCATTTCATCACAAGTCAGTGTACCTGTTTTGTCAAGACAAAGAGTATCTACTCTTGCAAGTGTTTCAATACAATAAAGGTCTTGAACAAGAACATTTTTCTTAGAAAGTCTTATAACAGAAACAGCAAGAACTGTACTTGTCAAAAGTACAAGTCCCTCAGGAATCATACCTATAAGTGCTGCTACCGTTTTAACAACTGCATCTTCCAATGAAACATTTAAGAATAATAACTGATGTAAAAACAGTATTGTACCCAATGGAACTAAAATACAAGTTACTACTTTAATAATTTTTTTAATAGTTCTGAAAATTTCAGAATTATTTTCTTTATAATACTTAGCAGAATTATTTAGCTTTGCAGCATAATTATCGTCACCTACTGCAACAACCTTTGAGATACATTGTCCTGAGTTGATAAAGCTACCGGACATTAGCTTGTCCCCAACTTTTTTTCTGATTAATTCACTTTCACCGGTAAGCATACTTTCATTTACAAAGCACTCACCGTCAACAACAACACAGTCAGTTGGAATTTGATTACCTCTGCTCAATGAAAGCAAATCATCAAGAACAATATCTTCATTATTAATATCTATTGTATCACCATTTCTGATAACCTTTGAATTGTTACCGGAAATAATAGACAGTTTATCAACTGCTTTTTTGCTACGAATTTCTTGCACAATACCGATTATTGTATTGAAAAATACAACACCGATAAAAAGCATATTCTTGTATGAACCAACAAGAAAAACTGCTAAAGCAAGAACAACATTCAACAAGTTAAATAATGTACAAATATTTTTAAATAAAATATTTCCTAAGGTTTTTTCCGGTTTTGAGGTATCAACATTAACCTTACCCTCTGAAACTCTCTTGTCAACTTCTTGGGTAGTTAAACCTGTAAAAATTTTTTCTTCACTCATATAGCACCCATTAAATAAAAAATTTGGAACTTCTGTACTGAAAATCAGCACTAAAAAAATAATACTACCAAAATAATATTTTATCAATACTATTTCCAAACTATTATACTATAAAACAAGAAAAAATAATAGTATGACATATAAATAAAGGTGAGGTTATGAAAAAAGTTATTTCATTTATAATAGCTATTGTGGCTATATTAGGAGTATATAATACTATAAATCCATCAAATGCTATTGTGACAAGTAGTGACTTAAAAAATAAAACAGTACAAATCGGTGGACAACCTTTTGGAATTAAATTTTATTCAGAGGGTGCTTTAGTAACCAAAGTAAGAGAAAATTCTCCTGCTGATAAGGCCGGTATGAGGGTTAATGATATTATAATAGGTATTAATAATGAAAAAGTTAAGGATAATGAAGTTGTAAGGAATAAAATTGAAGAATATAAAAATCAAACTATTAAGTTTACTATTAACAGAGATTATGAAATTATTGACTTAAACATTAAACCTGAAAATCACAATGGTAATTATACAGTAGGTATTTGGATAAAAGACAGTTGTGCCGGTATAGGAACTATAACTTATTATGATACAAACAATAATACTTTTGCTTGTTTAGGTCACGGAATTTGTGACAAAGAATCAACTAACCTACTACCTATGGCTGAGGGTGATATTTGTCCTGCAATTATTCAAAGTGTTGACAAAGCTAAGAGTGGTTATGCCGGTGGACTTAACGGATATTTCTTAGATGATGAAATCGGTAAGGCTTATTATAATTCAGAATATGGGCTGTTCTGTAATAAAGAAATAGAAACTTCCTACAAAGAATATAAAGTTGCTACTAAGGAAGAAGTTAAAAAAGGAACTGCTTATATTTACACAACTGTTGAGGGTTCTAACCCTAAATTCTACAAAGTATATATTAAACCGGAATGTCACTTCTTCTTTGACAAAATGAAAGAAATTACAATTGAAGTTACAGACAAAGAGTTACTGAAAAAAACAGGTGGCATTGTACAGGGTATGAGTGGTTCACCTATAATACAAGATGGTAAACTTATTGGTGCAGTTACCCATGTATTTGTCAATAATCCTGAAAAAGGTTACGGAATTCTTGCTGAAACAATGATAGATGAGTCAAAATAAAAAATTGTAGAAACGGCATATTATTGGGGTATTTTGTAATATAGTGGGTAGTGGTGACACAATATGTTGAGATTTAAATTAATTTTTTGGAAAAAATTTAAGTGTAAACCCTTGATATATTTGCCATAATATGGTATGATTATCTCAACAAATTAACAAGGGAGAATTTTCATGGAGAATAAAATCAAACTACTTCTCACAGAAGAACCAAATGAATTTGATGAGGAAACACTCCGTTTTCTCAACAGTAAGAACTTTTCAGTTCACTACTCTGCTAAAGATGGTGAAGAACTACTAAACAAAATTAACGAGATACACCCTGATGTGGTACTGTTCGACTTGTTCCTAACAAGACTAGATGGAATAAGCGTTATGCGTCACATTAGAAATGAAAGCAACTGTTCCCCACTTTTCATTGCATTTTCTAACTATAGAAGTGCTTTGCTTGAACAAGAGGCTATGAACAATGGTGCATCTTACTTTGTGCTAAAGCCTTACAACATTAACGACCTTACTGAAAACATTACTATGTTAATGAACACAAAGAACATTATGAACAACCAAGGTTATCAAAGCAATCTTAACATTGAAGTAAAGGTTACTGAGATTCTTCACCAAATCGGCGTACCTGCACATATTAAGGGTTATCACTACCTAAGAGATTCAATACTTATGTCTATTGAAAAGCCTGAAATCATCAATGCCGTTACTAAGGAACTGTATCCATCAGTTGCACTAAAGTATGAAACGACTTCCAGTAGAGTTGAAAGGGCTATTAGACATGCAATTGAAGTTGCTTGGGACAGAGGTGATGTGGATGTGCTTAACTCCTACTTTGGATATACTATCCACAACTCAAGAGGTAAGCCAACTAACAGTGAATTTATTGCTATGATTAGTGATAAATTAAGACTACAACTAAAGAATGCAAGTTAAAAAATTATGGGTACTGATTTTCAGTACCCATTTTTTATGAGAAAAAAACTGCTCTCTAAATTAATAGAAAGCAGTTTTGTAATTAAATCAATAAATTTTCTTAAAGAAACAACTGTGGTTACCTGTATGACAAGCAGCACCTGTTTGTTCTACTGTTACTAATAAAGTATCATCATCACAATCGGAATAAATTTCAACAACCTTTTGAAGATGGCCTGATGTTGCACCTTTATTCCATAGTTCCTGACGACTTCTACTCCAAAACCAAGTATAGCCTGTTTCAAGTGTTTTAGCCATAGATTCCTTGTTCATCCAAGCAACCATAAGGACTTCACCTGTAGATTTCTCTTGAATTATTGCCGGAATTAAATCTGACTTAACAAAATATTTATCTAAGTTATTTTCCATAATTAACCTCTTGTTAGTTTAATAGCCTTTGGTAAATTAAGTGTACCTTCATAAATTGACTTACCACAAATTGCACCAAAAATATTAAGACTCATCAAGTCCTTAATATCTGTTAAATCTGATATACCACCACTTGCTACAATGTCAGCACTTACAGAATTACTTAGCACTTCAAGCTGAACAAGGTTAGGACCTGTTAGCATACCGTCACGGTTAATATCGGTAAAGATAAACTTTTCTACACCAACATCTTCCATTCTCTTGGCAAGTTCTGTGTAGTAAATATCGCTACCGTCAATCCAACCCTCTGACTTTACCATACCGTCCATTGCATCAATACCAACAATAATTTTGTCGCCAAAATTCCTAACTGCATCAATAACAATCTGAGGGTTCTTAACTGCAACTGAACCAAGTACAACTTGGTTGACACCGTTATTTAGGTAATATTCAATAGACTTAATATCACGAATACCACCACCAACATCAACAAGCATACCACAGGACTTTGCAATATCACAAATTAATTCGGCGTTTTGCATTTTACCGTCTTTTGCACCATCAAGATCAACCATATGTAGGTATCTTGCACCGGCATCTTTAAATGACTTAGCAGTAATATATGGGTTTTCAGCAACTTTTTTAACTGTATTGTAGTCACCCTTTTGTAGGCGAACACAGTTACCGTCTTTAATATCAATAGCAGGAATAATATACATTAAGCATCAATCTCCTTTCTTATTAAATCAACAAGTTCTTCAATTTGTTTTTTGTGTAGTTTTAGACTTGCAACATTAGCAATTAATCTTGCTGAGATTGGACAAACATCTTCAACAACTTCAAGTCCGTTTTCTTTTAAAGTTGAACCTGTTTCAACAATATCCACAATTGCATCACTTAAACCGATAAGTGGACCAAGTTCAACAGAACCTTCAATTTTGATTACACGAACATCCATATTTTTTTCTTCAAAGAATGATCTTGTAACATTAGGATACTTAGTAGCAATTGTTAATGCTTTGTATCCACCATAAAGGTCTTTACCCTTTTGTGTTGCTACTGCAAACTTACATCTACCAAAACCTAGGTCAAGTAGTTCATAGAAACAATGACCGTTTTCAAGAATTGTATCTTTGCCAACAACACCAAGGTCACAAACTCCATTTTCAACATATGTAATAACATCGGCTGCTTTAGCTAGGACAACTTCGATTTCGCCGTTACCAATTGGAAGGATGAGCTTTCTGCCCTTGTTGATAACTGCATCACAGTTGTAACCTATCTTTTGAAATAATTTAATTGTATCTTTTTCAAGTCTGCCTTTTGTTAAGGCTATTCTTAATGGCTGCATATCATTCACCTACAACTAGTAGTTCCTTTACTCTGGTTTTGTCTGCATACTGTTTAGCTTCTTCAATTGTTTCAAATACGCTAAACACTGCATTTTTGCCCTGATTAACAAGTTCTTTTGTTTTTTCAATAGCTGTGATTTCAAAGCCATCTTTTGCACAAACAAGAATTTCCGGAATAGGAGCTTCGTCTTTGTTGCTATCTTTTAACTTAATTTCAACAAGGTCATCTACATTAACTGCAAAACCGGCAGCACCTGTAGGGAAATCAAAGTTTTCCATTAGTTTGTCGTATCTACCACCTGAAATAACTTCATCACCGATACCGTTTACAAAAGCTGTAAAAACAATACCACTGTAGTAGTTAGTCTGTTGAACAATACCAAGGTCTATAATAATCTTGTCACCAAGGTTAAGTTTTGATAAATCTTCAAATATTTCTTTTAGGTAGTTTAATGCTTTAACTGCCTTTTCATCATTACATAGATTTAAGGCTTCATCAATTACTTCAACACCACCAAATAGTCTTGGTAACTTTCTGATAGCTTCAACATCCGAACTTTTAGGAAGTTTATCAAGGATAGTATTTAGGGCTGAATAATTCTTGCTTTCAATACTTACTCGAATAGCTTCAGCAGTTTCAGCAGATACGTTTAGTCTTTCTACTAATGCGTTAAATACATCAGCGTGACCGATTTCAATACGGAAATCATCAACATTAGCTGACAGACAGTCAATAGCAGTTGTTAAAATTTCAAGGTCTGCCCTCTTACCTGTTGCACCGATAAGTTCAACACCCATCTGCATAATTTCGTTACTTCTACCACGCAAAGTAGGATTGTTACGATAAACGGACTGACCGTAATAAAGTCTTAGAGGTAAATCGTAATTCTTTAGACGAGTTGCTGCCATTCTTGCAATAGGTAATGTTGAATCGGGACGCATAACCATTAGTCTGCCTTTATTATCAGTTGTCTTAAACATTGCTTCTTGTGGATAACCTGAGTCCTCCAAAGAAAACAAATCATAAAATTCAATACAAGGAGTATCTACCTTTGAATAGCCCCTATTTACAAAACAATTCTTAATCTTTTCCTGTACATCGCAAGAGGTGATACATTCTTCAAACAAATAGTCCTTTGTACCCTCCGGTGTAATCATTAAATTCTTTCTCATAAATTACCTCGCACTTTAGTGTGCTAATATGTTAACACAGTAAAGAAATTTTGTCAACCTTTAATTTTCTTTAACCTTCTCAGCTTTTTCGACTTTATCTAAAGGTTCTTTGGAAATATATTCTTTATTTCTAAGAAGTTTCTTGTTTACATCTTTGCCAAGTAGGTTATAAATTACAACGAAAGCAGGAATACCCATTAGCATACCGGCTACACCGAATAAACCACTACCTACAATAACACTGAATAAAATCCAGAAACCTGAAATACCGATTTTGTCACCGATAACCTTAGGACCAATAACATTACCGTCAAGCTGCTGTAAAAGAACAATAATAATTACAAACCAGAAACATTCTGTTGGGTTAATCATTAGTAGAATAAAGCCACTAGGAATTGCACCAAGGAATGGTCCAAAGAATGGAATAACATTTGTAATACCAACTACAACTGCAATCAGTAAAGCGTAATCAAAGTTGAATACAAGTAAAATAATATAGCAAAGTACACCGATAATTAAAGAGTCAATTACACGACCGATAATAAAGTTACCACATACTTCATTTGACATATGAGTTACTTTGAAAATCTTGTTTTGCCATTTCTTAGGAGCATAAGCCATAGTAAGTTTCTTTACTTGACCACACATAAGTTCCTTTGATGATAGGAAATAAATTGATGCAACAATACCGATAATCCAGTTATATACACCATAAGAAACAACTTTTGCAGTAGAAAGGATTTCAGGGAAAATACTGCTTAACAGTGACTTAACAGTATCAAGAATATTACCACCTGAGAACATCTTTGTAAACTTGTTAATAAAGTCAACAAGACCGTTATCCATTTGTAGTGATAAACCGAATGTTGCGTTTGCCCAATCTATAAATTGTGCAGCCAACTGTTCAAACTGTTTACCATAGTTAATAATATTTTTAGATAACTCTGCAAAGCTATCTACCAAGCTAGGTATAATAATAACCATTAAGAAAGCTATTACAGAAATGGCTATTACATAGGTAGTTATAATAGCAAGTGGTTTTCGCATTACTTTACATTTTTCATGTTTCTTGCCTATGCCTTTATAGGCTTTTTCGTAAAAGAAGTTATATGGGAACTTTAATATATAAGCAATAATAAAGCCATACATAAATGGTGTTAATACAGTAAAAATTGTAGAAATAATACTTACTACTTTGTTAAAATTCATAATCAAAAAGCAGAATAAAGCTGCAACTGCTATTAGAATTATACCTCTTTTTAGTCGTTTATCTTTCATATATTCCTCCTTAGAACAAAGACATTTGTGAACTTTCAGGTAAATTGTTTAGACAACCTACATTTTTAAGTGTTTCAATAACTGCTCTGGAAACTTTAGTTTTAATAATCATTTCTTCTATTGAAAGATACTTATTTTTCTTGCCACATTCAGCAAGAGAAATTGCAGCAGCTTCACCTATACCTGAAAGTGACATAAACGGTAGTCTAATCTTGCCATCTTCTATAATAAATTTCTTAGCTTCGGATTTGTAAATATCAACAGGTAGGCACTCAATGCCTCTTGCTAACATTTCGTTTATAATTTCCAAAGTAGAAAATTCTGTTTGTTCTTTAGCAGATGCTTCATTACCCTTTTGCTTGATAATCTTCATCTTCTCTTTAACTGCATCTCTGCCTTTCATTACAGTTGCCCCATCAAAATCTTCACCACGAACTGTAAAGTAAGCAGCATAATATGCAAGTGGCTTATGCACTTTATACCAACCATAACGCAAAGTAGAAATCATATAAGCAGCAGCATGAGCCTTAGGAAACATATACTTGATTTTCATACAAGAATCAATGTACCATTCCGGAACATTGTGACTACGCATAGCCTCAAAATGTTCTTCTGTAAGTAACTTTGTGGCATTACCTTTACGGACAATTTCCATAATCTTAAATGCCATACCAGGTTCAAGACCTTTGTGCATTAAGTAGGTCATAATACTGTCACGAGTACCGATAACTTCTGAAATTGTACAAGTACCGTTTTTGATAAGTTCTTGAGCATTACCTAGCCATACATCAGTACCATGGGATAGACCTGCAATCTGCATAAGATCGGCAAAGCAAGTTGGTTTTGCATCAATCATCATCTGTCTTGTAAAGTTAGTACCACATTCAGGTAAGCTAAGAGTACCTGTTTGACAATCAATATCTTCAGGTGTAACACCTAGTGCTTTTGGTGAAGTAAACAATGAATAAACATCAGGATCTGACATTGATACTTCCATAACGGGAATACCTGTAAATTCTTCTAAGTAATGATAAACTGTAGGAGAATCATGACCAAGTTCATCAAGTTTACAAATTGTATCATGGATAGAATGGAAGTCGAAGTGAGTAGTAACATTATCAGACTTCATATCATTTGCAGGATGTTGTACCGGACAGAAATCATAAATTTCTTTACCCTTAGGAACAACAACCATACCACCGGGATGCTGACCTGTGGTTCTTCTAATACCTGTACAACCACTAGCAAGTCTTAGTTCTTCGGTTTTGCTATAGACTCTACCCTTTTCTTCTTCATATTTCTTTACATAACCAATAGCAGTTTTATCGGCAACTGTTGCTATTGTACCGGCTTTAAACACATTATCGTGACCGAAAAGTTCTTCCGTATATCTATGGGATTTACTCTGATACTCACCACTAAAGTTAAGGTCAATATCAGGAACTTTGTCGCCCTTAAATCCTAGGAAAGTTTCAAATGGAATTTCGTGACCGTCTCTATCCATCGGTGTACCACACTCAGGACAATCCTTTGGTGGCAAGTCAAAGCCTGAACCATAACTACCGTCAGTAATAAATTCACTGTGCTTACATTTACTACATACATAGTGAGGAGCAAGTGGATTAACTTCTGAAATACCTGACATTGTAGCAACAAAGGAACTACCAACAGAACCTCTTGAGCCTACCAAATAACCATGAGCTTCACTATCTGCAACAAGCTTTTGTGCAGTCATATATAGAACAGAGAAACCGTATGTGTTGATAGAATTAAGTTCCTTATCAAGTCTTGCTTTTACTATTTCTGGCAATGGATCACCGTACTTTTCCTTTGCTCTTTTCCAAGTAATTGAGTTAAGTTGTTCCTCAGCACCTTCAATAAATGGTGGGAAGTTTCCCGGTGGGATTGGTCGTACATAATCACACATATCAGCAATAGCATTTGTATTTTTAACTACAATTTCATATGCTTTTTCTTCACCAAGATAATCAAATTCCTTTAGCATTTCTTTAGTTGTTCTAAAGTATAGTGGTGCTTGTTGGTCTGCATCTGCAAAGCCTTTTGATGCTTGTAAAATCTTACGATAATCCTTATCATGAGGGTCTAGGAAGTGAACATCACAAGTAGCAACAACAGGAAGATTAAGTTCTTCACCAAGTCTTACAACAGTTCTGTTATACTTGATTAAATCTTCTCTGGTAGCACTACCGTTTCTAATCATAAATTCATTGTTGCCTAAAGGCTGAATTTCTAGATAATCATAGAATGATGCAATATCCTTAAGTTCTGCCCAAGGTTTACCGGAAGTAATTGCTCTGAAAAGCTGACCGGCTTCACAAGCAGAACCGATAATTAAGCCTTCTCTATGCTTAATAAGTTCAGACTTAGGAATTCTAGGCTTCCTATAAAAATACTTTAAATGAGCATAAGAAATAAGTTTATACAAGTTCTTTAAACCAACCTGGTTTTTAACAAGAATAATCTGATGATAAGCAGGTAGTTTCTTTTGGTCTGCACCGTTAAGGTGGGTATTAATATCTATAGTTGACTTAACTGCATAGTCGTCCATTAGTCTATCGCATAGACTAATGAAAATTCTTGATAGAATTTCAGCATCATCAGTTGCTCTATGGTGATTAAAGTTACCTAGTCTTAAATATTTAGCAACTGTATCCAGTTTGCAATTCTTAATATCCGGTAAAATTGAACGACAAATTGCAACTGTATCAATAGAAGTTAGGTTGTATTCTACACCCATTCTATCGCAAACTACTCTAATAAATGATGTATCAAATGGTGCATTATGGGCAACTACAACAGCACCATCTACAAATTCTAGGAAGTCTTTTACTGCTTCTACATCAAGTGGTGCATCCTTAACCATACCATCATTGATACCTGT
This sequence comes from Ruminococcoides intestinihominis, assembly GCF_040096285.1. NCBI lineage: Bacteria > Bacillati > Bacillota > Clostridia > Eubacteriales > Oscillospiraceae > Ruminococcoides > Ruminococcoides intestinihominis. Next base: position 97,487 of record NZ_JBBMEY010000001.1, read on the forward strand.
AAGTTCAACAATCTTTTCAGGAATTGGCTTTTCAGGATTAACAAAAGTTTCAAATGTATCTACTACAACACCATTTTTAATTTTTACTGCACCGATTTCTGTAATCTTCTCTTTTTGTGCAGAAAGTCCTGTAGTTTCTATATCGAAACAAACAAATGTACCATCAAGACTTTCATCCTGAGCACCTTTAACTGCTGAAACAAAGTCATCAACAAAATAGGCTTCGCAGCCATAAATAACTTTGATTTTGTTTTCGTCTTTATTAATTCTTTCAGCTGTATTCATAGCTTCAGGGAATGCCTGTGCTACACCATGGTCAGTAATAGCAACTGCTTTGTGTCCCCATTTATATGCACGATTAACAATATCACTTGCAGAAGAAATACCATCCATATCGGACATATTGGTATGCATATGTAGTTCTACACGCTTTTCGTCAGCGTTGTCTTTTACATCAATTTTTTCAGTAAAACCAATAGAACGAGCATTTAGTACAAGTTCACCGGCATATCTATCATTTTCAATATCACCATCGGCAATAATTGTTTGGCCTTTCTTAATTTGGTCAAGGACTTTTGTAGAGGCTATATCACCGAAAACTTTTACATTTACAGAACCTGAATAGTCAGTACATAGAATATTGAAAATATTTTTATCTCCGGAACGAGTAACCTTCTTTTCAACACTAAATACATCACCCCATACTGTGATTTTACCTGTATCATAGGCAATATCACTCATTGGTGAAGGTGCTTTCTTGATAGTTCTACCGTAAAGTGGTCTGCACTTTTGTAAGTTAACTTGAGGATAAAGGAACTTACCCTCTCTAACTTCTACAAAGCCTTCTTTGTTCTGTAGTCTTTCCTCTGCATTTTCTTCAAGGCGTTTTTCTTCAATAGCATAAGTTTGAACTACTTGTTGAACTTCTTGTCTTACTGTTGTTTGCTCTACAGTTTTCTGTTCTTCAATATAAGATTCATTTTCAGCATCCATTTCAAGGACACCATCAACATTTACTTTTATTAGCAAACCAAATCTCTCTTGTACAAGGTTCTGCAACTCATGGTTAAAATTCTTTGCCTTTAGTAATGCACCACCACCATGCTTGATAGTAATGTTAAGCAAATTGTTTTCAAAAGTTACTTCACAATCTTTGAATGTACCGTTAAGAGTTGGAATTCTGTTTCTCAACTCATTAAGTAACTCATCAAAACAATCAGCAGAAAATAGTGATGAATTAAACTTTGGTGTAATAATTACCTTGCTTAGTGCAAGTTTAGAATTCATCAATTCACTGTTTAGGCTAGAAAGTTCTGTATCACTAAAAAGCCTATCACAATGAATTATGAAAGACAAAGTTCTTGTACCTTTATTTATTCTTAAATTTTCCACTTGAGAATGTACTAGGCTTTGGTCTAGTACATTCTCACATATGTAGTCTGAAAAAATTTCTTTAACTGAACTCATTTATACTTCTCTATTTCTTACAATTTATCAATTTCTTCTACTAATCTATCAAGTAGTTGGTCTTCCGGTACTTTGCAAATAATTTCACCTTTTTTGAAGATAAGTCCAACCTTATCACCACCGGCAATACCAATATCAGCTTCTCTTGCTTCTCCCGGACCGTTAACAATACAACCCATAATTGCAACTTTAATATTCTTCTTACAATCCTTAAGTCTTTCTTGTGCTTCATTTGCCAAAGCTATTAAGTCAATCTTTGTTCTGCCACAAGTAGGACAAGATACAAACTGGATGCCACCATCATACATATCAAGTGACTTTAGAATATCTTTAGCTGCATAAATTTCCTTTACAGGGTCAGCAGTAAGACTAACACGAATTGTGTCACCTATGCCTTGTACTAATAAAGCACCAATACCGGCAGCAGACTTAATAATACCCATTCTTTCAGTACCGGCCTCTGTTACACCTAGGTGAAGTGGATAATCACATTGCTGAGATGCAAGTTCATATGCTTCAACCATATTCTTAACTGAAGAACTTTTCATTGAAAGGACAATATCATTAAAGTCGAATTTTTCTAAAAGTGAGGCATGATATAGTGCTGAGTCACAAAGTGCTTGTGGTGTAGGACTTCCGTACTTTGCAAGAATTGACTTTTCAAGTGAACCTGAATTTACACCGATTCTAATAGGGATACCGTTATTTGCACAAGCATCAGCAACTGCCTTAACATTGCTATCATCACCGATATTACCCGGATTAATACGGATTTTGTCAACACCTGCTGCAACTGACTCAAGAGCAAGTTTGTAATTAAAATGAATATCAGCAACAACAGGGATTGAAATATTCTCCTTTAGTGCTGAAATAAGTTTAACTGCTTCCATATCAGGTACGGCAGCTCTAACAATATCACAACCTACTTTTTCAAGAGCTTTTGCTTGTTTTACACTATCTTCAACATTATGTGCCGGTATATTTAGCATAGATTGAATTGCAATCTTCTCTCCACCGCCAATAACAACATTACCGGCTTTTACTTTTCTTTTACTTGCCATAAAATCACCAAATTAATTTAAAAATATCATTAGCAGTAATTAAAATCATTAATAATATTAGTAGTCCCATACCAATTCCGTTAACAATTGCTTCAACTTTTCTTGGTACAGATTTACCTCTAATTGCTTCAATTATCAAGAAAACAAATCTACCACCATCAAGGGCTGGGAATGGCAACATATTAAATAAACCTAAGTTTACTGTAATAATCATCATAACATAGATTATACTATTTACAGCACTCATAAATCCTGATGATAGGCTTTCTGATGCAACAGTAGTAACTGCTGAGGCAATACCGATAGGACCTGACATATCCTTTAGTCCAAACTTACCGGTTAACAATCCACCTAAACTTGCATATATCATCTTACAAGTTGAGATAGTTTGTTTAAATGTTTGAGAAATGACTGAACCAAAAGTCTTTTCAATAGGCTTTACATAAAAGTCAATTGAAACCTGTGGGTCACTGTTATCTTTAGTTGTATAAGTAAAGAACTGTACATTCTTTAGTAGCTTTTCTTCACCGTTTCTCTCAACTAAAATATCAGCAGTGTAACGCTTACGGGTTTCTTTCTCTACAATTTTTTCAACCTTATAATCCTTGATACCACAAGCATCATTTATTTTCTTGTAATAATTTTCGTAAATAGAATAGGCATCTTCTTTACTTTTTGCCTTTACTATTTCGTTAGTTGACTTAGAAAGTAGCTCATTAACTTTACTTACTTGTTCATCACTAAGTTTATTGTTTTTATCTTGAACCAAACTAACTGCCATATTATAAAGATTGTTGCCACAGTCCTCTTTGTAAATCTCTAATGTTGAACCGTCAACAGTTTTAAGTTCAGCAGTAGAAATTGGGTAGTTAAAATCCATACTAGTGGATATTCCGTATCCGTTAATTTCCTTAATCACATCTCCTGACCGCAAACCTGTGCAAGAAGAAAATGATGTTGCAGGAAATGACTGTACTTCAGTTGAAGAATACGCATCCTGTTGTACCACTACAACAAACATCAACACAAAACCAAGAATAATATTCATAACTGCACCGGCAATTACAACTATCATTCTTTTCCAGACCTTTGCATTATTGAATGCTCTAGGTTCAGGTGACTCTTCATCTTCGCCTTCCATAGCACAAAAACCACCAATAGGAAAAATTCTCAGTGAATATTTAGTTTCACCTTTTCCAAAAGAAAAAATCTTTGGACCCATACCAAGTGAAAATTCGTTAACCTTAATTCCACTTTTCTTAGCAGTAATAAAGTGGCCGAATTCATGAATAAAAATAATTAATTCAAATAGTAATACACCAATAAGAATTAATGCAATAGTTGTTAAAACAGAAGTAATTTTAATCTCCTCCAATTACTTGACAGAATCTAATACATACTGTCGTGCAGATTTATCCGCATTTAATACATCTTCTACTCTCTTTATCTCCTGTACTTCCACATTATTTAATGCATCATACACAAGGTCACCAATTTCTAAGAATTTAATTTTGCCATCTCTAAACATCTTGTTGGCAACCTCATTTGCACCATTAGCAATAGCCGGTGCAGTTTTTCCAATTTCAATAGCCTTTTTACAAGCTCTTAAACACTTAAATGTATCATAATCCGGCTTGTAGAAAGACAAATTGGAAATCTCAGTTAAATCAAGTTCTTTAACAGGACTTTCATATCTGTTTGGATATGTAATAGCATACTGAATAGGAATTCTCATATCAGGTAATCCCAACTGTGCTATAACAGAATTATCCACAAATTCAATCATACTATGAATAATTGACTCTCTATGAACTACAACATCAATCTTATCTTGTGGCATATCAAATAGCCAACTTGCCTCAATAATTTCAAGACCTTTGTTCATCATTGATGCTGAGTCAATTGTAATCTTTGCACCCATAGACCAGTTAGGATGATTAAGTGCATCCTTAACTGTAACATCCTTTAGGTCATCAATTTTCTTTCCAAAGAACGGACCACCTGATGCAGTAAGAATTAACTTTTTAAGTTCTTTCTTTTGGTTCATACTTTGTAAACATTGGAAGATAGCTGAATGTTCACTATCTACAGGGTACATATTTACATTATTCTTCTTTAATGCATCCATTACAAGGCTACCACCTGCAACTAAAGTTTCTTTATTTGCTAAAGCAATATCCTTATGTGCATTAATTGCAGCTAAAGTCGGTGTTAAACCAACCATACCAACAACAGAATTTAGAATCATATCTGCTGAAGAAATTGTAGCTGCTTCAATAAGTCCATCAATACCCGAAAGGACTTTTGTATCAGTATCGGCAATTTTTGTTTTAAATTCTTTTGCCTTATCTTCGCAAAAAACAACAGCAAGAGAGGGTTTAAACTCTCTCACCTGTTGTTCTAAAATATCAATATTACTATATGCAGTTATAGCTGATATATTTAAGTTTAGTTTGCGAGATACATCAAGAGCCTGAGTTCCGATTGAACCTGTTGAACCCAAAATTGATATATTCTTAACCATTTTAACCTCTTACATAATAATCACAGTAAATAGTGTTACTACATAAACAAATGGTGCAGTAACAATAACACTATCAAATCTATCCAGCATACCACCATGTCCCGGCATAATGCTACCATAGTCCTTAATGCCAAGAGTTCTCTTAATAATAGAGAATGAAAGGTCACCTAGCATAGATAGTGGTGTATTTACAAGTCCGATAATAATTAATGCCCAATAATTAATGTAATCATAACCGAAAATAAAGTTAAAAATTAGACCGATAATAACGGCACTAAGAATACCTGTCAGAACACCACCGGCTGCACCTTCAATAGTCTTTTTAGGACTAATTTCAGGACAAAGTTTATGCTTACCATATTTAACACCGACAAAATAAGCACCGGCATCAGCAATCCAAGGTACACCCATAATAAGTACTGCATAGAAAGCAGTATAAATATCAAACAATGTTGTTAAGTAAGTCGTTGCACCCATACCTGTTGTGATAAGTACAGTAGTAAAGAATGCATAGGCAATATTCCCTAGTCTGACTTCATGATGGAAGAACACCATCATACAAAGCATTGCAATTAGGTAAATAAAGAATGGCAAGAAATTAAATCTTGTAAATGATACCATTGGCATTGCAAAACCAAAGGCAATACTTAACAAACTGATTCTGTATTCTTTTAATAGTTTCTTGGCTGTTAACACTTCTGACACCATAAGTGCAGTAAGAAGTGAAAGAATAATTGTAGTAAATAGTGGTGAAACAAACTGACTTAATAGCAATACAACTATTACTATTGAAATACCAACACCAGCAGTAATAAGCCTTGTTTTCATATTATCCTCCTAAACCCCACCAAATCGACGGTTTCTCTTGGCATATTCAATTAAGGCGTAATTCATATCATCAAAGTTAAAATCAGGCCACAACTTATCCATAATTACATATTCGGAATATGCAGATTGCCACAATAGGAAGTTGGAAGTTCTATATTCTCCGGATGGTCTAATGATTAAATCAGGATCAGGCTGACCGGCAGTATAGATATTATTTGAAATAGTATCTTCTGTTATGTCATCAACAGAAAGTTCACCATTCTTAACCTTTTCTGCTATAGACTTTGCAGCCATAACCAGTTCATCACGACCACCGTAGTTCATAGCTAGGTTAAGAACCATACCATCTCTGTCTTTACTACCTTCTTCAGCATCAATCATTAGCTTTTGTAAATCCTCAGAAAAGCCATTAATATCACCAATGAACTTTAGCTTAATAACATCATCTTGGAAATCTCTCAATGCTTCTTCAAGGTACTGTTTAAACAGTTTCATCAAAGCATCAACTTCATCTTGAGGTCTTTTCCAATTCTCTGTTGAAAAGGCATACATAGTAAGGTACTTAATGCCAATATCACTACAATAACGAATTATCTTTCTAAAGTTCTTTGCACCGGCAGAATGTCCGGCACTACGAGGTAAGCCTCTTTTCTTTGCCCATCTGCCGTTTCCATCCATAATAATTCCAACATGTTCAGGTAGAATAATGTTGTCTATTGAATATTCTTGTTTTTTTCTAAATAAAGCCATATTAGATTGCCATAATTTCCTTTTGCTTTTTCTCAGAAATAGCATCTATTTCTTTAGTGAATTTATCAGTAATATCCTGAACTTTCTTTTCACCATTTTTCTGGTCATCTTCTGTAATGTCACCGGACTTCTTAAGAGCCTTAATCTTATCAATAGCTTCTCTTCTTGCATTACGAACCTGTACCTTAGATTCTTCAGCCATTTCCCTGATTTCCTTAACAATTTCTTTTCTTCTGTCCTCTGTTAGAGGTGGGAAGTTAAGTCTTAGAACCTTACCGTCATTCTGAGGGTTAATACCAACATCAGACATCTGAATTGCTCTTTCTAGATCCTTTAGCAAAGAAGTATCCCAAGGCTGAACAACAAGTGTTCTAGCTTCTGCAATTGAAACTGCAGCAACCTGATTTACAGGTGTTGGTGTGCCATAGTAATCAACTGTTACCTTATCAAGAACTGCAGGGTTTGCTCTACCTGCACGAATACCACTGTATTCTTCTTCCAGGTGGTTAACTCTTCTCTGCATTTTATCCTTTGTACCATTAATAACTGTTTGCATTTATATATCCTCCAAATTACTTTTCACAAATTGTACCAATATTTTCACCACATACTGCTCTGAAAATATTGTCAGGTTCGTTGACACTAAATACTAATATAGGCATATCGTTATCCTTACATAGTGAAGCAGCTGTGCTATCCATAACAGCTAGGTTATTAGCAAGAACTTCATCATATGTAACCTTATCATACTTCTTAGCATTAGGATTTTTCTTAGGGTCGCTATCATAAACACCATCAACCATAGTAGCTTTCATAATAATGTCAGCATCAATTTCTACTGCACGAAGAGCAGCAGCAGTATCTGTACTAAAGAATGGGTTACCTGTACCACAACCAAAGATTACAACTCTACCCTTTTCAAGGTGACGAACTGCACGGTTACGAATGTATGGTTCAGCAACCTGTGGCATTGAAATTGCAGTCATAACTCTAACATCAACACCTTCTTGTTCAAGTGTGTCCCCAACACCTAAAGCATTGATAGTTGTAGCTAACATACCCATATGGTCTGCTCTTGTTCTATCCATCTTGCCTGAACTTCTGCCACGCCAGAAGTTACCACCACCAACAACAATAGCTACCTGTACACCGGCATCTACACACTTCTTGATTGACTTACAAAAAGTTTCAACTATGTCAAAGTTAATACCTTTCTTTTCATCACCGGCTAGAGATTCACCGGATAATTTAAGAAGAACTCGATTATATTTCTTTTCCATGGAAATTACACTCCTATCCATAATATATATTTTTAGACACTATAATTGTACACTAAACCAAGGAAATTGTAAAGTTAATTATTAATGATTTTTAACAAAAATTATAAACAAAAAAGGCTACCTCGTATGAGATAGCCTTAAATATAAGCAAAAATTAAATTACTTAGTCATTGCTGCAACTTCAGCTGCAAAGTCGTCTTCACGCTTTTCAATGCCTTCGCCCTTTTCAAAACGAACGAATTCAGTAATTTCGATAGAACCACCAAGTTCTTTAGCTGTGTTGTTTGTGTACTGCTGAACAGAAATCTTGTTTTCCTTAACGAAAGCCTGGTCTAGTAGGCAGTTTTCCTTATAGAACTTGCCAATCTTACCCATAACAATCTTATCAGCAATTGCTTCAGGCTTACCTGAGTTAACAACTTCAGCCTTCATAATTTCTTTTTCATGTTCTAGAACTTCTGCAGGAACATCTGATTCCTTTAGATATGGTGTGTTAAGAGCAGCAATCTGCATTGCAACATCCTTACCATATGTTACGAATTCAGGCTTGTCAGCTAGGTCAGTCTTGAAGTTTACAAGAACACCGATAACGCCACCGGCATGAACATAAGCTACACAAGCACCTTCCATTAGCTTGAAACGACGAATCTGAATGTTTTCGCCGATAACAAGAACCTTTTCCTGAAGTAGTTCAGCAACTGTCTTGTCTGTACCTGATGCGTTGCAAGCTAGTAAAGCTTCAACATCAGCAGGATTATTATCAATAACTGTCTGAGCACAAGTATTTACAAATGCCTGGAAATCAGCATTCTTTGCAACGAAGTCAGTTTCAGCATTAACTTCGATTACAACACCCTTCTTGTGATCTTCTGTAGTCATAGCAAAAGCCATACCTTCAGCAGCAACTCTGCTTGCCTTCTTAGCCTGCTTTGCAAGACCCTGTTCTCTTAAAAAGTCAACAGCTTTTTCCATATCGCCGTCTGCTTCAACTAATGCCTTTTTACAGTCCATCATACCGCAGCCAGTCTGTTCTCTTAAAGCCTTAACATCTTTTGCTGTAAATGATGCCATTTATATCATCCTTTCGTGGTAATTATATAGAATATTAATTATTCTTCTTCAGCTGCTTCTTCTTCAACAACTTCAGCAGCACCCATCTGACCTTCTCTGCCTTCGATAACAGCGTCAGCCATTGCACCGGCGATTAGCTTAACTGCACGGATAGCGTCATCGTTACCAGGGATAACATAGTCGATTTCGTCTGGGTCACAGTTTGTATCAACAATAGCAACGATAGGAATATTTAGCTTCTTTGCTTCTGCAACTGCGATTCTTTCTTTTCTTGGGTCGATGATAAATAGAGCACCTGGAAGTTCATCCATGTCCTTAATACCACCTAGGAATTTTTCAAGCTTTTCAATTTCAAGGTTTAGCTTGATAACTTCCTTCTTTGGTAGAAGATCAAATGTACCGTCTTCTTCCATGGCACGAAGCTGCTTTAGACGAGCAACTCTTCTTCTGATTGTTGTGAAGTTAGTCATCATACCACCAAGCCATCTAGCATTTACATAGAAAGCACCGGCACGAAGAGCTTCTTCCTTAACAGATTCCTGAGCCTGTTTCTTTGTACCAACGAAAAGAACGCTCTTACCTTCTGTTGAGATTTCCTTTACGAAGTTATAAGCTTCGTCAAGTTTCTTAACGGTTTTCTGTAAATCAATAATATAGATACCGTTTCTTTCTGTGAAGATGTATTCTGCCATTTTAGGGTTCCATCTTCTTGTCTGGTGACCAAAGTGTACACCAGCTTCTAATAGCTGTTTCATTGAAACTACTGCCATTTTTAATTTCCTCCTTAGGTTAAATCCTCCGTGAGTGTTATTGATTTTAATTGCCGAAGTTAAGTTACCACCATGACAATTAGCACCCACGTGCGTAATGCGATTGATATTTTATCATAAATAAAATAAAAAATCAAGTGCTTTTGTAAGAAAAACACTTGATTTTTTATAGTTTTATGTAATTTTAAGTATTGATTATCTGTCAAAGAACCTTACATCTTTATATGTAAGCAAATAATCTTGTGATTCATGCCATTTGCTTTCACATAGTCTAGGATTATAGAAATATAAAATTCTATGCTGAACTGCTGAATGACCTTCTTCTAGAATGTACTTAACTGCTTTTCTTGCTGCATCATTTGGCTTGTACTTAATACTGCCATCATAACCGTAACCTCTTCTTACAGAATCAATAGATTTAAAGTTGCCCATTACATATGTATCTCTAATAGCCTGAGCTACAAGGCAACAACCGTAAAATCCCATTGAACCGGCTTCACCCATTACAAGTCTGCCTGCAATGTCAAGGTCTTTATCAGTCATCTTGATTTTTACACCATCATACTGATAATTAGGGTCAGGATTTTTAATAGCAATTAAGTAACCGGCAGAAAGTTGTCTTTTCTTAGAGCTTTCACTTGGTTCGGAAAGTGTACGCAACTTAGTACCCTTAACATCTTGATTCTTCTTTACATGGTAATAATCAAGAGTTTCGGTTTCGTACTCTCTTGTAGTAGTTGTTGTTTTAATCTGTTCTTCAGAACCTTTTTCTATTGGAGTTCTGTGGTTTTTCTTAACAGCTACTTGGTATTGCTTTGTTGATGACTGAGTAGTTGGCTTAGTTACCTGATGAGTAGTTGAAGAAATTTCAGCTTCACCAAACATATCAAAGGCATTACCATAACCCATACCAACATACTCGTCACTTTCATCACTATTTAAAGAACCTTTTTCGTCCTCATAAGCAATTTCGGTTAGTGCAGTAACCCTTGGATAAAGTATAGCCAGTGGAGTTAAAGTTATAGCAACAACAAGAAAAACAATCAATAATCTTACTTTCATTGATTTACTCATTAAAATTCCTCTTTAGTTTTTAATTTGAAGAAAAAACCTTCACTAATTATTATATTACTTTAGAATATGTATTTCAACGGATTTTTGCACAAGATATTGTGTTAATTAGTGTGCAACATTACCAAATGAATGGCTATTTTTGTCTTCTGCGTTTAAAACCCCCAAACATTTTCTTAGGTGGTGGTGTAGGGATGTTCCAATCTACAAGGATAGTATCCTCTCCTATTAGACCGATTTTTGACCAAGGAATGATAAAATCTTGCTTTCTGCCTAACAAACCAAAGCACCTAAATCCTCCATAAATTATAAGTGAACAAAGTGTAGCATTACAAGTATCAATCTCTAGGTCATCAACATAACCGATTCTACAACCATTTGAACGATTAATCACCTCCTTATGACGAAGTTCATAAAAACTACAATTCATAGTAACCTCCGTTGACTTTTTAATTTGCCTTTGTTATTATTAATATGTATATAAATTTATTAATATAACCCGGAGGTTAATATGGATTATAAATTATTTTGTGATTCAACTTGTGATTTAACTGATGAAATTGCTAAGAAACAAAATATTGAAATTATCCCTATGCAATTTTCTGTTGATAACAAAAACTACTCTCATTATCTTGATGAAAGAGAAATGACATTAAGCAACTTTTATGCTGCACTTAAAAATGGTGCTAATGTAACAACTGCTCAAGTTCAATACGATACATTTGCAAATAGCTTTGAACCGTTCTTAAAGGAAGGTAAGGATATTATTTATATTTGCTTTACTTCCGGTATGAGTGGCACATATAACACTTGCAAAATTGCAGTTGAAGAATTGAAGGAAAAGTATCCTGAAAGAAAGATTTGTGTAATTGACTCACTTTCAGCTTCTGTTGGTGAAGGCTATCTTGCTTATCTTGCCGGTGTTAAGATGAATGAGGGTGCATCATTTAAAGAACTATGTGACTATATTGAAAATACAAAGATGAAAATTTGTCACTGGTTTGTTGTTGACGATTTAGACCAGCTTAAAAAAGGTGGCAGAATTGGTGCTTTATCAGCAGCTTTCGGTAAGGCATTACAGATTAAGCCTCTTATCTCTGTTGACAATGACGGTAAGCTAATTGCAGTTGCTAAAATCAGAGGTAATATGAAAACATATTCAACTCTAATTGACAGAGCTAACAGAGATGGTGTAAACCTAAAGGAACAAACAGTTTTTATTGCACATGCCGAATGTCCTGAAAAAGCTGAAAAGCTAAAAGAAATGGTTGCTCCACTGGTTAAGGAAGTTAAAATTGTTAAAGTCGGACCAATCATCGGTTCTCATGTTGGTCAAGGTATGTTTGCCCTTACATTCCAAGGTGAAAGAAACTTATCATAATTTTAAATTAATTTTTACAGAAAGAAATCCGTACTCAAATGAGTACGGATTTTTTATCTTTTGTTATGATTTGAAGATTGCAACAGGCACATTAAAAATATTCCTATTAATGCTCCTACAAATAATCCTATAATAAAACCTAAAAGCATATTATTGTTCACCTACCCTTTGACAATTTTATATTAAGGATTATGAGATAATACTTTAGGGTGAGATAATGACTATTTATATTGACACATTAATTTTTTCTAACATTATTATTGATTACCTCTTACTAAGTATTACTACAAAAATTTTGAAAATTAATTACAAATTATACAGAATAATTCTTGGTTCACTATTCGGTGGAATTTCTTCTTTAACTATATTATTACCTTGGGGTAATTTCTTATTCAATTTTGTCGTAAAGCTAACAATAATTTCAATAACAATTCTTATTTCATTTGGTTACATAAATAAAATTACATTTGGTAAAAGAACTTTTGTACTTTTCTTAATTACAAGCTTATTTAGTGGGCTAATACTTTTTATGTTATCAATTATTAAAAGTGATTTTATTATGATGAAAAACAATATAGTTTACTTCAATATCTCCCCTATATTGTTAATTATTTTTACTACTATATCATACTTTATACTTAGTATAATTGAGAAAATTAGGATTGACAGAAAAGATTTAATACACAAAATAACTTTTATTTTCAATGATAATAAATATAGTTTTCTCTCAAAATATGATACTTGTTGCAACATAAAAGAACCATTTAGTGGGAATGAAGCAATATTAGTTGAAAAAGAATTGATAAATACAATAATTGTTCCTGAAGGTAAAATTAGAATTATTCCTTTTAATTCACTTGGAGGTGAAGGATTGATAGAAGGATTTTTGCCTGATGAACTTTACATAGACAATATTAAAATCGAAAAACAAGTTTATATTGGCATTACAAACAACATATTTAAAAATGAAGTGAAGTCTATATTTAACTATAAAAATATATGTGAGTGATTTTATGATTAGACAATTAGTAAATAAAGTAAAGTTAATACTTTGCAAGAATGATGTTTTTTACATTAACAGTAATGAGTCCTTGCCACCACCTTTAACCAAAGAAGAAGAACAAAATCTGTATAATGAAATTTCTCAAGGAAAAGAAAGCAGTAAAAACAAACTTATTGTTCATAACCTAAGGCTAGTGGTTTATATAGCAAAAAAGTTTGAAAATTCCGGTGTACCCATTGATGACTTAATTTCTATCGGTACAATCGGACTTATTAAGGCAGTAAACACATTTTCTCCTGAAAGAAGTATCAAATTAGCTACATATGCAAGTAGATGTATTGAAAATGAAATACTTATGTATCTTAGAAAAACTTCTAATATGAAAAATGAAGTCTCTATTGAAGAACCTCTCAACACCGATTGGGACGGTAATGAACTTTTACTATGTGATATTCTTGGTAGTGAAGCTGACATTGTAAACAAAGATATTGAACAGGAACTTGAGAAAAAGTTACTGCTACAGGCAGTTGACAAACTAAATTCCAGAGAAAAATTGATTATGGAAATGAGGTTTGGATTAAACAGTAAGAAAGAATTTACTCAAAAGCAGGTTGCTGATGAGTTGGGAATATCACAATCTTACATTTCCAGACTTGAGAAAAAAATAATTAAAAGACTTAGAAACGATTTAAAAAAAGTAGTATAAAAAAGAAACACGGTATTGGTATTTCCCTTAGTTTGACTGATTAGAAATACATACCGTGTTTTCTATTATTTATCTGTCCATCTGTGAAGAAACATCTTCGATACCGTCTTCAACATCATCTGCTGCATCTTTTACTGCATCTCCGGCATCTTGAACAACATTACCTGCCTCACCAATTACACCGTCATTATCATTGTTACCGTTTTTATTATTTGTTGAGTTTTCTGTACTTGAAGTCATTTCTGTTGTGGAAGTGGAAGTTTCCGTTGTAGATTCAGTTGTGGATGTAGTAGTTGAGTCAACTTTGCCCTTATCCTTGTTACCACAACCTACAAGAGAAAATGCCAGAATAATTGCCATAAACACAGGTATAATAATTTTTTTCATTTTATCACCTCATAAAAAATTACCGTACCACAAGGTACGGTAATAGTGTGCAACAAAATAATTAAATTATTAGTTTTATGGATAAATAGTTTCAATAATTTTCTTAGCATCATTTACCCATTTAAAGATAGTGATACCACCATCTTCTCTGTATTCAACACAAAGTCCTGATTCTTTGCCGTTTTTGAAGTTTGCAATATATGATAATTTACCATATTTATCAAATCTTGCACCTACACCCTCAGGCTTATTGTTACTCCAAGTACCGGCATGGAATGAACCATCAGATGAACGAACACCTACACCAAAGCCATTACGCTTATTGTCTTTCCATTCACCTGTATAACAAAGACCACCATTCTTATAATAGAATGAACCAAAACCATTTCGCTTATTGTTTTTGTAGTTACCTTCATAAGCAGTTTTGCCATTTGACATTTCAGTTCTACCATAACCATCACGCATACAGTCATCATTAATATCACCGTAGTAACAATACTTTTCATTACCACTATTAATAATTAGATCGGCATTTTTGTCAAATCTTTCTGCTTGTGGTGTTTCGTTAACACTTGTAACTACCTTTGGTGGTTCATTTTCTTTACTGCTATTCATCATTGCATTTAGAACTTCACGCAAGATTTCTTCATTAGTAAAGTTTGGTGCAACCTTAGTATCATCATCAATAGAATTATCTTCCACTGTTTCTTGTTGTTCTGTTGGCTTTTCTTCTACTTGATTTTCTTCAACAGCAGTATTTTCGGTTTCTTCTGCTACATCAGTTTCATCGGTAATATCTTCTGTCTTTTCATCATTAGTATCGGTAGAATTTTCTTCAATATCACTTGATTCATCAGTATTTTCGGAAGTTTCAACTTCTTCTTTTTCTTCATCAACTACTGTCTCATTAATTTCAATGTTGCCTTCAATATTTTCCTCGATAGTTGTAGTTTCTTCCGGTTCAACTGTGTTTTCTGAAGTATCATCATATTCAGTTGAAATAGATTCTACTTCAACTGTATCTTCATTATCTAAAGCAATATTTTCTAAATCTAATGATGAAGAATCTTCAACATCATCAAATACAGATGGGTTGTCTTCTTCATTAAAATCAAAATACTCAGACTTAGAAATATCAAAGGTTTGGTTCATATTTTTCTTTAGATTAAAGTCATTGTCTTTAAAATTAAATCCTGTTTCTCTGTCTTCAGGAGTGTTGTAAACCTTTGGAGCATTTCTATCAGCTATAATAGTTTTTGCTCTTTCTACTTCTCTTTTAACACTTCTGATTTCTTCATCAGTACCAAAATACACAACACCTCTATTTGTTAGGGCTGTAACCGTAATATAAGGATTGCGTTCTGCTAAAATTTCAAGTACTTCATCATCTTCATTAATTTCAAGAAGATGTAAGTCTGCATTAAGGGACTGACCTCTATAATAAAGCACAGGTTCATCACCATTTGTACCACAAGAAACAACAACTGTTTCATTATCTAGAGCAAAAGTAACTGTCTTGATAATATGGTCATTAGAAAATTCAATAGAACTAACCTGCTTACCTTCATCGTTATAAGTTCTTATTTCATAAGAATTGATAGAAACAATAACAGATTCTTCAATGGTCTTTTTGTTCTTCTGAACAACCCACTTCATAGGTTTATTCTTTTCAAGATTGTATGTATATTTAATTGTAAAATCATTGAAATTCTGAACAATTTTGTCGGATTGTCTCTTGTTATGCTCAAAAAAGTTCTTTCTAATCTTTGATAGAATATCATCCTTAACACTATAAGGAATGAAAGAATTAAAAGACATTCCGTAAATTATCAAATTTTCTTCATAAAATGTGGACATAAACTTTGCTCCTTAAAGTAAAGGCACAGTTAATAACTGTGCCTTCATTTAGTAATAATCGGATTACATTGAAATTGTCTTTGCAATTTCATATAGGTGAGTATCAAATACTCTTTCCATATTAAGTGCTTCTGTAATATCGTAGTCAACAATCTTGCCGTCCTTAAGTGCAACAACTCTCTTTGACTTACCTTCTGCAAGAAGTTCAACTGCTTTGTAACCCATTTCTGAAGCAACAACTCTGTCACGAAGTGTTGGAGAACCACCACGCTGAACATGACCAAGAATTGTAGCACGAGATTCAATGCCTGTTCTTCTTTCGATATACTTAGCTAGGTCAACAGAACCACCAACACCTTCAGCAACAACAACGATAAAGTGTTGTTTGCCGTTCTTTCTTGTTTCAAGAATTCTTGAGATAACATCCTGTTCAATGTTGTATGGAACTTCAGGAACTAGAATAGCAGTAGCACCACAACTAATACCTGTCTGAAGTGCAATATCACCACATCTTCTACCCATAACTTCAACAACAGAACATCTATCATGTGACTGTGAAGTATCACGGATTTTATCAACCATTTCCATTGCTGTGTTCATAGCAGTATCGAAACCTACTGTATAGTCAGAACAAGCAATATCATTATCTATAGTACCTGGGATACCAATACAAGGAACACCAGCATCTGAAAGAGCTCTAGCACCCATAAATGAACCATCACCACCGATAACAACAACACCTTTAACGCCCATATCCATACAGTTTTGAGCAGCATGTTGGATACCTTCAGGAGTCTGGAACTCTTTACTTCTAGCAGTATAAAGAATTGTACCACCTAAGCTAATAATATTTGTAACAGAACGAAGATCCATTTCTACAAAATCTTTCTTTAGAAGTCCACGGTAACCTCTCTTGATACCAAGAACATTAAAGCCTTTGTTGATACCTGAACGAACAACTGCTCTTACGGCAGCATTCATACCTGGTGCGTCGCCACCACTAGTTAGCACTGCGATTGCATCTTTTGCCATTGTTAATTCCCCCTGGATATTATTTACTTTATCATTATAATACATAAGTACGGTAATAATCAAGTATAATTTTCTGTTTTTACTTAATTACAACATTTTCTTTACCTAATATGTAGTATAATTCATCAATTAGCACATCATTTACATCAGCCCACAAGGCACGAGGGGCTTTGTACTGTTTGTTTTCATCGGTAACATAAAAGATAACCATTGTACTTCCAGAGAAAATTTCAAGAATATTTTTTACTTTCTTAAATTTTTTACTATTTCTACTAGTAATCCTTAAGTACAGTTTATCAGGTTTTACTATTCTTTTGTTGTCGATTCTTGTTATTGGAGATAACTTTTTTTCTCTTCTACTTGGTAATTCTGTTGGAATGTTATCTTTTGGTGGTGCAGGTCTGATTTGATTGACAATCACCTTAGGGTCTTCATTTTCCCTTTTATTGACAGTACCAATCATTTCAACAATATTACTTTCAAAAATATAGTTACCATAGTCAGCTAAAGTTTTTGGGAAGATAATTGCCTCCATCATACCGTATTTATCTTCTACATTAAGGAAAGACATCATTTGGTTTGACTTTGTAATTTTGTTCTTTACCTTATCAATAATCACAAATAGTTTAATCTGCTGACCGTCTCTGTAACGCATATTATCTTTATTGATTACATCACCTACCCTATCAGCTCGGATAAGTTTTGCATAATTATCATATTGTGATAAAGGATGACCACTAAGGTACATACCTGCAATTTCTTTTTCCATTGCTAATAGTTCAGAAAATGGAAATTCAGAAACATCAGGCATATTAACCGTTTTTGTATTTTCTTCTTTACTGTCACCCATATCAAAGAAAGAAAGCTGACCTTCTACATTTTTTCTATGGTCATATTCTAAATTTTCAAGAATATTTTTATAAACAGAAAGCATTTGCTTTCTGTTTGCCCCTAAGTTATCTAAAGCACCAGACTTAATCAGACTTTCGATACCTCTGCTATTCATATTCTTGCCATATAGTCTTTTGCAAAAATCATAAAATGAAGTGAATTTTCCATTCTTTCTTTCTTCAATTATTTCATCAATAAAGTTTCTGCCTAAATTCTTTATTGCTAAAAGTCCAAAACGGATATTATTGTCAACAGGTGTAAATCCACTATATGAATAATTTACACTTGGTGGTAATACTTTGATACCGATATGCTCACATTCTTCAATATATACAGAAAGTTTGTTTTGGTTATCAAGTACACTGGTTAATAATGATGCCATATAGTACTTTGGATAATAACACTTTAGATATGCAGTTTGGTAAGAAACTGTTGCATAAGAAGCTGCGTGAGATTTGTTGAAAGCATAGGAAGCAAAACTTTCCATTTCATTATAAATAGAATTTGCAGTTGCTTTATCTACACCTCGTCTAATACAACCCTCTACTTCAACTTCACCTTTTTCATTTACAAGACCGTTAATGAAAATTTCTCTTTCCTTTTCCATAACATCATGCTTTTTCTTACTCATGGCTCTTCTTACAATATCAGCTCTACCTAGTGAGTAACCGGCAAGTTTACGGAAAATCTGCATTACTTGTTCTTGATAAACAATACAACCGTAAGTAACCTTTAAAATATCTTCAAGTAATGGGTGTTTATATTTAATTTTGCTTGGATTATGGCGATTTTCAATATATGTTGGAATACTATCCATTGGTCCGGGACGATACAAAGAAATAACTGCAATTAAGTCTTCAAGGCTATTAGGTTTTAGCTGAGTTAGAACTCTTTTCATACCGGCACTTTCAAACTGGAACACACCTTCCGACTGACCTTTTGACATCATATCAAAAACGCCTTTGTCATCTAAAGGTATATTTTCTATTGAAAAATCTTTATTTTCCCTATGAATCATTTTAACTGCATCATCAATAACGGTTAAGTTACGAAGTCCTAGGAAATCCATTTTTAGAAGTCCAAGTTCTTCTAAGGTTGTCATAGTAAACTGAGTTACTACATTATCGTCATTCTTTGAAAGTGGTACATAGTCAGATACAGGGTCTTTGGTAATTACAACACCGGCAGCATGCATTGTTGCATGGCGAGGCATACCTTCAATTTGCTTACTCATATCAATAAGGTCTTTGATTTGAGTATCTGTATCATACATTTTCTTTAAATCAGGATTTTGTTGAAGTGCTTTATCAAGTGTCATACCGATTTCGAATGGTATTAGTTTTGCTACTTGGTCACATACTGCATATGAAACACCTGTTGCTCTGCCTACATCACGAACAACACCTCTTGCTTGCATTGTACCAAATGCAATAATTTGGGCTACTTTATCCTTACCGTACTTATCAATAACATACTGAATAACTTCAGGTCGTCTTTTATTGCAAAAGTCAATATCAAAGTCAGGCATTGACACTCTTTCAGGGTTTAAAAATCTTTCAAAAAGTAAATCGTACTTTATAGGGTCAATACCTGTAATACCGATACAATAGGCACAAAGTGAACCTGCACCTGAACCTCTACCCGGTCCTACAGGAATACCACTACCCTTTGCAAACTGTACAAAGTCATTAACGATTAGGTAGTAATCAACAAAACCCATTGACTTAATAACACCTAGTTCATACTCAAGTCTATCTACAATAGATTTATCGGGATTACTGCCATAATGCTTGTACAAACCCTCATAACAATTTCGCTTAAAATATTCGTAATGGTCCTCATTATTTGGTACATCAAAATTAGGAAGTTTCCTTACACCAAACTCAAATTCTACATTACATCTATCTGCAATTTTCTGCGTATTTTCATAAGCAGAAGTAAGGTCAGGAAAAAGACTTTTCATTTCTTCTTCTGTCTTTAAATAGAATTCATCTGTTTGAAATTTCATTTTATCTTCATCATAGATAGTATGGTTAGTTTGAATACAAAGTAGCACTTCATGCATTTTGCTTTCTGACTTTTCAATATAATGACAGTCATTTGTAACTACCATAGGAATAGTCAGTTCACTTGAAATTTGCTTAATTTTATCTGCTACTAAAATTTCTTCCTTTATATTATGGTTTTGAAGTTCAAGGAAATAATTATCTTTACCAAACAAATCCTGATAATACTTTGCAACTTCTTTTGCACCCTTATAATCATTAGCCAAAATTCTCTGTGGCACTTCACCGGCTAAACAAGCAGAAAGACAAATTAAACCCTCATGATACTTTTCAAGTAATTCTCTGTCAATTCTTGGTTTCTTATAAAAGCCCTCAGTAAAGCCGGCTGAAACTAATTTGATTAAGTTCTGATAGCCTTTATTATTCTCGCAAAGTAAAATCAAGTGGTAATAATCTCTGTCTTGTTGAAACCTCGAATTAGGTGCAACATAAACTTCACAACCAATAATAGGCTTAATACCGTTCTTTTTACATGCTCTATAAAAGTCAATTACACCATACATTACACCATGGTCAGTAATTGCCAAAGCATTCATATTTTTTTCTTTACATGCAGAAGCGAGCCTATCAATACGACAGGCTCCATCTAATAAACTATATTCACTATGTAAATGTAAATGAACAAAAGCCATTTTACTCACCTATAACTTTAGAAATAATCTTGCCATCTGTAACATTAATAGCAAGTGTATCTCCATTTTTAACATCCTTAACTGAAGTGACGGTTTTATCATTATTTGTAACAACAGAATAACCTCTTTTTAGAGTTGATACCGGATTTAGTGACTCTAGTTTTGTTGCCAGAAGTTCAATTTTGTTAGCAGTATTCTGGAATATTCTGTTACTGTTATTCTCATACTTTTGACTTAGAAAATCTAAGTCATTATATAATTTTGCAATTTTATCATCCGGTGAAAGTGACAATAATTTTGTTGTCATTTCTGAAATAATATTCTTATTTTCAATTAACTTTTTATCCATTAATGAGGATAAATATTGTCTTTGGGCATCTAGATTTTGCAAAATTTCGTTTCTATCAGGCACTGCAAGTTCTGCACCTGCTGATGGAGTTGGTGCTCTTAAATCAGACACAAAGTCGCAAATTGTAAAGTCGGTTTCGTGACCTACTGCTGAAATTACAGGAATGTGGCTATTATAAATTGCATAGGCTAAATTCTCGTCATTAAATGCCCATAAATCTTCAATGGAACCACCACCTCTACCGATGATGATGGTATCACACAAATCATATTCATTTAACTTATTAACTGCATCAATAAGTTGAGGAACAGCATTATCACCTTGAACAAGAACAGGACATAGAACAATATTAACTGAAGGAAATCTTCTGGTTAAAATATTCTTTATATCTTGTACTGCTGCACCTGTTGGGCTGGTAATTACACCAATAGTCTTTGGACAATATGGAATAGGTTTCTTATGACTTTCATCAAACAGACCCTTTGACTGCAATTTTTCTTTCAGTTGTTCATAGGCTTGATATAAAGCACCTATACCGTCAGGTTGCATATCTTCAATATAATACTGATACTGACCGGTAGCCTCATACAAAGTAACTCTACCTCGGCAAATTACTTTCATACCCTCCATAGGTTTAAACTTTAGGTTACGGGCATTTCCGGCAAACATAACTGCACGAATAACAGACTTGTTATCCTTTAGAGAAAGGTAAATATGACCACTTCTATAATGGTCAGTTAGGTTAGAAATCTCACCACACAAAAAGACATAATTAAGCCTTTGGTCACTATCCAATATTGACTTAACATAAAAATTCAGTTGTGAAACAGTTAAAATTTTAGGTTCAACCGGTAGCATCTTTCCATCCTCTATATGCAAGGCAAGAAATACCAACTGCATTATCTGTTGAATATTCAGGCTTTGCAAAAACACAATCTAATCTTTTTTCCATACTTTCTCTAATTATGCTATTGCTCATAACACCACCTGCAAAAACCAGAGGCAAATCTCCGTACTTATCTTTTAAAGCAATAGCCATTTTATAGATAGTTTCTTCAATATACTTTAAGCAATAAAAAGCAACTTCTTCTTTAGGTACATTATTTTCTATCATTTTTTTACATTGATTTTCAACACCACTGATACAACAATTTGTACCTTTTAGTGTTGGTTTAGGTTTTACTTTACCTTTAAAATTAAGTGCAAATTTTTCAAGTTCTTTACCACAAGGAAAAGTACAACCTAGAAGTAAACCAATTCTGTCAACTGCTTGACCTGCATTTAAGTCAAGTGTATTGGCTACTAAATCAATATTAAAATCTTCATCAACAAGCAAAGCCTCAGTTGTACCACCACTAACATGAAAAGAAATAAACTTCTTACCTATTAAGTCAAGTCTATTAGCTGAATAAAGTACTGAAACAATATGGCCATGTTGATGGGTAAATTCATACAAAGGTATATTTAGTAATGCTGAAAGTGACCTTGCTAAACCAAGTCCCACAGTAAAACAAGGCATATAACTGCCCTCTACAGGTCTAGGCTTTGCTGATACACCTACTGCTGTAATAGGCTTGTCAATATACTTCTTAATTTCTTCTACAAGGTCAGGAAGTTGCTGAGTATGGTGAAAAACTGCATCACTTTGACGAATACCTTTCTCACCGGCTTTAACAGGTAACAGCTTTCTTGCACTATAGTCCTTGCGGTTGTCACTATCATACAAAGCAACTGATGTTGTATAGTTGCTTGTATCTATTCCAAGAAACAAAGGCATTATAAATCCCTTGCAATAGCACCCAGTACGCCATTGACAAATTTATATTCATCTTCACCTGAGAACTTCTTACTTAGTTCTACTGCCTCATTGATAGTTACATTTGCCGGAATATCATCAAGGTATTTTAGTTCATAAACTGCTAGACGCATAATACTTAGGGAAACTTTATTAAGTCTTTCAATTTTCCATTTGCCTGTTAAATGTGAAGAAATAATTTCATCAATTTCTTCAACATGCTGAGTTACACCATCAGCACATTTTAGGGCAAAATCTGAATAAGTATCATCTCTTGATTCTTCAGCACATTCTGAAATTTCTTCTATTGAACTATTTGTAAATAGCTTTTCAAAACAAATTAAAAAAGCCTGTTCTCTCTCTTCACGGCGTGTAATATTGTTATCACTCATAATTACTATCTCCTCAAAAATATTAATGTGATTATATCATATTTTTAAGGTAATGTAAATATAGCTAAATCTCAGTTATTGTGATATTTTCAAAATTTATGCCTGTTTGACCATATACAACATCCTTGATAATCATAGGACTTGACTTTTTCATATCTTCTTTCGGTACTACAACAGAACAACCCTTTTCTGTAATACAACATAGACAATCTGTAAAGCCTTTTGCTTTTAGTAGGTTTTCAATATTGGTTTGGTATGTAATATACTTTTCGATTTTTTCTGCTTGAGTCTTTGCACTTTCCTTTGAGTCAGTTGATGAGTCGGATTTTTCCAGCACTTCCTTTGCAATATCCACAACCTTATCTTGGGACTGTTCTCTCTTGGTTCTGGCGTCAGCAAAGTAATTTGATTGTTTTGAAGATAAATTTGTCTTTGACGGTGAAGTTACTGTTGTATCATTATTTACATATTCAGCAGCACCCAGTTCTTTTGTTGAAGAAGTCAGTAGAGTATTATCTCCACCAAACTGCCAATTTAAATATACTGCTGCACCTAAGGCAATTACTAAGGCAGCTACTATTAAATTTCTTTTTTTCATTTTCATAACTATTTCTCCTTTAGCTTAGTTATACAAACTTTATCTGATGAAATATTTAAAGTTTTTGTAACTGATTCCAGTACAGTTTCTTTTATTTCAGGATTATTTGCACCTGTACAAATAACAAGTACACCTCTAACTGCAGGTTCAATTTCTTTTACTTTGGTATCATCTGTATAAATTTGTTCTGCTGAGTTTTCCATTGTTATCATCACCTTCGCATTTCCTACACCTTCTATTGACTCAACCATATCTTTAATTCTTGTTTCTTGGGTAGATTGATAATCACTTATTGAGTGAGGACTAATAGTATCATCACTACTTTTACTTGAAAAAAATGTAGAACAAAATATTAATGCAATTCCTATAATTCCAATAATATAAATCACTCTTATTAAATTTTTATCTTGCTTAAGCTTTTGTAACTTTTCTTTCATTTACTGCTCCAAAATTATCTGTGGTGTAACACTGAAATTTTCTTTAATAAGGTTAGTTATTTTGCTACTTGTTAACTGATTATCATTAGTAATATATATGCTGATTAACTCAATAATTATGCCATTATTTTGGTCTGTTTTTAGAGTTACTACTGCATTATTTATATTGATGTTATTCTGCTCTAGGATTGACTTAACAGATTTTTCTAGGTTGGTTTTTGTTGTAGAAAGGACTTTTTCGTTATATTCTTCCGATATTTTCGTTTCATTTGGCATATTAATATTTATTTTATTATTTTCCGTAAATAAAGACTTTACGGGCATTATCATAGTAATTACAAGTACAGTAGAAATTATAAGGTTAAGTGTCTTTCTTGTTCCACCCTCAGGTACTAAAAACTTCACTAAAATACAAGCAACTGTACATATGCATAACATTACTGCTGTATTGCTGATTAAGTTCATGTACCATTCCCCATTGTTAAAATTATTGCAGTACTGATTACATAAATAGCCATTACACATAAGATAATTACAAGTAAAGTAGTAAGTACTGTACTGCAAGATTTTATAATTGATATTGGTCCTTTGATACCTAACATATTACCTATGCCACCGGTTATATTTAGTGAGATTATCCACAATAAACAATGAATTATAATAGGTAAAAATACAATCATTACACTAATAATTACAAAGACACCTAGTCCGGTTTTTAGTAAGCACATACTACCTTGAATTGTTTTATATGCTTCTGATAAAGCTGAACCTACTATAGGAATAAATGATGATAATGTAAACCTTACCGCTCTGGTGGAAATTGAATCTGCTGATGTGGTAATTAAAGTTTTAAAGGTTAGTAAACCTGAGAAAACTGTCATTGCAAAACCGATTATCCACTTTATAATTTTGGATATTTCATTTATAATGCCTTGCATATTAAGGTCAGAAGAAATTGCAAAAGTAACAGAAAGTCCCAAAAATACACTTAATAAAGGTGAAACAATATTCTTTGCAATATAAGTAACACCTTCACCTACCATAACAACCAATGAATAATATGATGCACCTGTGATACTTTGTCCATTTGTAATTAGTATTACTGCCATAATGGGTATATACAGTAGCATAAAACTACCGGCATTGTTAATTGACTCTATTGCTCTATTTATAACAGAAATTACAGGTGATGAGATTGAAAGGGTAACTAATAATACAAAAACTGTATCTGTAATGCACTTTAGCTCTTTATTCTTTAGACCATCCCTAAAATTATCAAATACTGAATAAATAAGAAGTAAAGAAAGAATTAGTGCTGATGAAGAAAATGGTGTTACTCCCTCATCATTTACAATATCAAAAATTTTGTGAAATACATTTGAAAAAGACATATTGATTATACTGTTGTAGTCCTTTTCATCTACACCAAAATCTTTTAGAATTTCTTTACTTTTATCATCAAGGCTATCGGTAAGTGTACCACCACCGATTTCTTCTAAAGCATCTGAATAAGTACTTGCATAACATTTTGTTGTAAGTGAAAGTGGTATTAAAAGTATTATAAGAATTACAACTATCTTTTTCATTGTACACCTGCTAAAGATAGTGAGATTTTCAGTACTTCTTTAAATAAAGGAATTGCCATTACAAGGGTAATTACTTTACCTGCAAAAGAAATTTGTGAGGACAATGAATTACAACCACTTTCCTTGCACATATCACAACAAAATTCCGTTAAGAAACATATGCCTGTACACTTTAGAAGAATTGTTACATACTCAGTATTTATATTTACACTTTTGAATAGAAGATTTATGTAATCTACTACATCAACAATATAGTCAAGAATATAAAGTAAAACGATAATTGAAGTTGTTATTATGATTATTAAGGATATTGATGGATGGGTATTTTTTAAGGCAATAGAAAGTACAAATGCAACAACTGCTACCGAACAGACTAATAATATTTCGCTCATAAACCAAACACCGACTTTATTGTGTCAAATAATGTGCTGATTTGTGAAATTATCATCATTAGTGCTACTATTAGACCCATTATAGTGGTTAACAAGGCTTGTTCTTCTCTACCACTACGAATTAGCAATTGATTTAGCACTGCAACAATAATTCCTATTGCTGCAATTTTGAATATCATATCTACTTCCATAAAATCACCTTAAATAAATAACACTACAAATGCCAGTCCCAAAAACAGACCTAACATTCTGTAGAGTTTTCCTTTATTTTTTATGTCTTCTTTTGAGAGTTTATATTGTTCTGAAAAAAGTTCTTGATACATTTTTATATGGGATAATTCACCGTCAATATCTGTTGTTCCTAAATCTTTGAAAAATGATGATAAAAGTTCTCTATCTTTATTATTAAAATTGAGATTTTCTATTATTTTTTCATAGTAGTTATTTTCTGCATTTTTCAGTGGTGCAAGTTCATCATCGGCTAAGTTGAAAACAATTTCTTCTATATCATCTTTTCTAAATGTTATTGTTGCTTGTAATCTATTTAGGAACAGAAGTATTGTGGAAAGGTATTTTCTTCTTCTTTGTAATTTATAGGACATATAAAAGCCTATTGAAGTAAAGAAAGTGAATGCAAAAAACAAACCTATATATTTTAAAATCAATTTATTTACCAATTTCTTTCATACTGATTATTGAGTCAACTGTACAAGGAGTACCTATATTTTTCAGCATTACAACTGAAGAAAAGCCGTTAAGTTCTTGGAGTTTCTTAAAAATCACTTTGTTCTTTAGTTCAAACGGTGATGATGAATGAATGGTAGCTATGAAATTAACACCGGAATTAAGTCCATAAGAAATAGCTTTTACTTCTTCTTCGGTAACTATTTCATCACAAACCACATAGTCAGGTGCCATATTTCTTACAGAATGTTCAATAGCATCTGTCTTTTTGTACATAGAATACACATCACAGTTACCTAAATCTTTGGTTAACTCACCTCTATAGGTTGAAGAAATTTCATTACGACTATCAATAACACAAACTTTCTTACCATAATTTAGAGAAAGTTCTCTTGCTAAATCCCTAATTAAAGTTGTTTTGCCTGAACAAGGCTTGCCACAAATTAAGATACTGCCAAAATTATTATTAAGTTGCTCAAGTAAATTTCTACTGCAACCTATATACTCTCTTGCAATTCTAACATTTAAGGAAGTAATATCCTTTACATTAACTAAGTCACCTTTAGAATAGACACCTGTACCGGAAATACCCATTCTATGACCACCATTAATAGTGATGAAACCATTTGAAATTTCTTGCTGACGGTTATACACAGAATATGTACAAGCTTTTGTAAAAGTTTCTGTAATTTCAATTTTAGATACTTTAATGTAGTTTAGGTTGTTAAACAAATCAGCAGTAAAGGACTTGTCCGTTAAATAGTAAGTTACACTTTCACAAGTTAAGGCAACAGGTCTGTTAGTTCGTAAACGAATTTCCTGAATATTTTCCTTGATTTCACTAGGTAGTTTACTGATTGAATGTACAATTCTTTCCGGTAAAATCTTGAAAATATCCTTTAACACATCATAAGTTTTGTCCATAAATTTCATTCCTTTCTGTAAATCATATGTTTATGGGCAAAAAAATATGACTACTAACTGATAAACAATTAGTAGTCATAAAAAATTATTAAATTAACTTTCCAGCATATTTAGAAGTTGTTCTTCTGTAATAATAGTAACACCTAGGTTTTGGGCTTTTGTTAGTTTACTACCTGCCTCTTCACCTGCTACTACATAGCTGGTTTTTTTACTTACAGATGATGAAGTTTTACCACCGGCATTCTCTATCATCTTTGAAGCCTCACTTCTTTTTAAGGTTGGAAGTGTACCTGTTAGAACAAATGTAAGTCCGGCGAATTTGCCTTCTTCTGACTTTTTCTCTACAGGTGGCATCTTTACACCACATTCTTTTAGTTCTTTAATTAGGTTGATACTTTCTTCATGGCTAAAATATTCTACAATACTTTCAGCCATAACAGTACCAAAACCATCAATGTTGGTGTAATCTTCAACTTTACTGTTCATTATATTCTCAATAGTTAAAAGGTTATCACAAAGTAATTTTGCAGCCTTTTGACCTATATGACGGATACCTAAAGCAAAAATAAGTCTGTATAGTTCTTGCTCCTTTGACTTTTCAATAGAGTCAATTAAGTTTAGAGCTGACTTTTCAGCCTTTCTTTCAAGTCCTAATACATCCATAGGAGTAAGTTTATACAAATCTACCGGTGACTTAACCAAAGAAGAATTTACAAGTTGCTCAAGTACTGCCGGACCTAAGCCCTCAATATCCATTGCATCTCTACTTACAAAGTGGATTAAGTGTCTTAGTAACTGTGCCGGACATTCAGTATTTGTACAACGAATTGCTGCCTCTTCACCATCTCTAGTAACTTTACTGCCACAAGACGGACATACTGTTGGGAATACATATGGCACAGTATTTTCTCCATGAGATTTTAGAGAAACAACTTCCGGAATAATTTCACCGGCTTTACGGATAATTACAGTATCACCAATACGAATATCCTTTTCCTTGATAAAATCTTCATTATGAAGAACTGCACGACTAACAGTTGTGCCTGAAATAAATACCGGTTCAAAAATGCCTACCGGTGTTAATGCACCTGTTCTGCCAACATTAATTTCAATATCAAGAAGTTTAGTTTCTTTTTCTTCAGGTGGGTATTTATATGCTTCTGCCCATTTAGGAAATTTAGCAGTTGCACCTAATAATTCTCTCTGAGAAAAATCATCCACTTTAACTACTGCACCGTCAATAGGGAAACCAAATGTACCACGAATATTATTGATTCTTTCAATTTCATCAATAACATCTTCCATATTGTCATATCTATTATAGAATGGAGCAGTTGGAAAACCCAGTTCTGTTAAATAATCAAGGCTTTGCTTATGACTTGTCAAAGTTACACCTCTGATTTGCTGAATATTAAATATAAAAATATCTAGGTTTCTTTGAGCAGTAATTTTAGAATTTTTCTGTCGCAAAGAACCGGCAGCAGCATTACGAGGGTTTTTGAAAGGCTTTTCTTCGTTATCCTCTTGAATCTTCAGAAGTTTTAGGAAGTTATCATCGGACATATAAACTTCACCACGAACTTCAAGATACTCAGGTGCATTCTTTAGTCGTTTAGGTAAAGACTTAATTGTGATTAAGTTATCTGTAATATCTTCACCAACAAAACCATCACCTCTTGTTGAACCTCTGACAAATACACCGTTCTCGTATTCACAAGAAACAGAAAGTCCATCAAACTTAGGTTCAACTACATAAAGTGGATTTTGTACTACTTCTCTGACTTTACGGTCAAAATCAAGAAGTTCACCGTGACTAAATGAATCATGAAGGCTCATCATTTGTACTGTATGAGTAACTTCACTAAACTTTTCACCTGCACTGCCACCAACCTTTTGGGTTGGTGAGTCTTTCTTTAATAGTGTTGGAAACTGCTTTTCAAGGTCCTCAAGTTCTCTTAAAAGTTTATCATATTCATAGTCACTGATTTCAGGGTTATCCTGATTATAATATAAATTGTTGTGGTAGTTTAGAAGATTGGTTAATTCTTCTACTCTACTTTTCGCATTATTAATATCCATAATTATCTTTTATTCACTTCAGAAGTGCCCTTTTCCCTTAAATATGTTGACTCTAAGTCTGCAAGATGAAGTTTTACTGCTAATGGGTATTTATCATATGCCTGGCTAATAGAAAAGCCACCACCTTCATCAAAACCACCCATATGCCAACGAATTGCCATAGCTTCATCAAGTCTTAGGCGCATTTTTCTTTCAATTAAAAATACTGATTTTTCACCATGACCGTATGGAAATTTATCATCAATGGTAAAGTAAGGGACTTTCTCCCATTTACCTGTTTCTTCATTTTTAGAATTACGCATACTTACTGTATAAAATTCAGCTTTACACAAATCGTGAAGTAATGATGAAATAGTGAAACTTTCAATATCATCGGTTTCTTCATCAAAATGCTTATCCATTAAGGTATGATATACAGAAAGTGAATGTGCGCAAAGACCACCTTCACAAGCATTGTGATAACGAGTACTTGCAGGTGCTGTGAAGAAATCTGTCTTTTCAATCCACTTTAGTAGTTCTTCACTACCTTCTCTGTGGATATTTTCTTTATATATTCTGATAAATTCTTCTTTATTAGTTTGGATGTCAAATGTGTTCATATTCATCTCCTAAAGTAAATTTTCATCATATACAGCTCTTACACCACCAATAAACTTTGGTCGAGTACGAGCAGCAATAATTCTTGCTTCACCGATAAATTTATTCTTTAGTTTTAGAGGTACTGCAGTTTCTTTTAGGTGCATACCGATTAATACACCACCAATATCAATACCTGCATCAGCCTTAATATGTTCAACCATTACCGGGTTATCAAAAAGTTCATAAGCTGTTGTAGCTGATGAACCACCTGCCTTTGGCTGAGGAATTACATTTACTTGTGGTAAAGATAATTTATCAGCAAGTTCTTTTTCTACTACTAAAGCTCTGTTAAGATGTTCACAACACTGTACTGCCATATAAACACCCATTGACTTTAGCTTTGGATAAAATACGCTGTAAACTTCTTTAGCTAGGTTAAGGTTGCTATCAGTACCCATAGGGTTACCATGAATCTCTGATGTTGAACAACCGATTACAAGAATATCACCGGACTTTAGCTTTGCCTTTTCAATTACTTCATCAAATACTTCTTTTGTTTGTGACTTTACATCTGTTTTCATAATACTCACCTCAAGTAAAATATATCACAAAATAAAAATATAAAATGCAAATTAAGGCACCATAACGGTGCCTTATTTCACAAAAAAGAGGCATCAATAAAGATGCCTCTCAAAAATCAATTATTCAGCAACTTCTGCTGTGTCTTCAGCTTTGTCAGCTTCTTCAGGTAGAAGTGCACGCATTGAAAGAGAAACTCTCTTCTTATCAAAGTCAATAGCAATAATCTTTGCTTCAACTTCCTGACCTACAGAAAGAACATCCTGAGGCTTGTCGATTCTCTTGTTAGCAATCTGGCTAATGTGAATTAGACCGTCAATACCAGGAATAATGTTAGCAAATGCACCGAATGTTGTTAGACCAACAATCTTGCACTTAACTACAGAATCAACCGGATATTTATTCTTAAGAATGAACCATGGGTTGTCTTCTTCCTTCTTATAGCCTAGAGAAATCTTCTTTGTTTCTTCGTTAATGTCCTTAATGTAAACTTCAACTTCGTCACCAACATTAACAACTTCTGATGGATGCTTAATTCTTGACCAGCTTAGTTCGCTAATATGAATCATACCATAAACGCCACCGATGTCAACGAATGCACCGTAGCTTGTTAAAGACTTAACAACACCCTTGTAGTGGTTGCCAACTGCTAGTGTTTCAAGTAGCTTAGCCTTTTCTTCAGCTCTCTTTTCCTTTAGAACAGACTTAATAGAACCGATAGCTCTCTTTCTTCTGCCCTTTCTTGAAACTTCTAGAAGTCTGTACTGTACTTCCTTACCAACTAGTGCTGATGGGTCTTCATCTCTTGAAAGTGTAGCCTGTGAAGCTGGGATAAAGATTCTGTTGCCCTTTAGCATAACGATGATACCACCGTTAACAGCTTCGATAACCTTACCTGTGAAGATTTCGTCGCTACCGTTAAGTGCTTCAAGTTCTTCCCAATTCTTTTGAGCGTCAACTCTCTTCTTAGAAAGCATAATTGTGCCTTCCTGGTCGTTAGTCTTCATAATTAGAAGTTCAATTTCGTCGCCAACCTTTAGAACATCCTGAGCAGTTTCAGTTGGGTCATATGAAATTTCGTCTTTTGGAATAAAACCAGCCTGTTTTCTACCAACATCAACTGATACATCACCATTAGGAGCGATGCTCATAACAGTACCCATAACCCTCTCATTTGTATTCATACTTTTTAGAGATTCTTCTAGCATCTCCTCAAAGCTTAGTTCATTTTCATTTACGCTGGATGTATTTACTTCACTCATCTTATCCAGTACCTCCTTAATAATCCTTGCCGGTGTAGATGCACCTGCAGTTACGCCAATACTATCTGCTTTCTTCACCATTTCAAGTGGGAGTTCATCAGCTGTTTCAATGAAAAAAGTATTTTCACAGTTGGATGAACAGATACTATACAGCTTGAAAGAGTTGGAACTGTGCTTATCGCCAATAACAAACATTAAGTCAACTGACTTTGAGATATTGGCTGCTTCTCTCTGACGTATAGACGTTGCATTACATATTGTATCAAAAATTTTTGTATTTGTATAGACATTTTTCAAACTTTTTAAACTTTTTTCCCATTCTTTTAGGTCAAAAGTAGTTTGAGCCACAATTTTTATGGTTTTATAATTCTTTTGAGGAATTATACTAAATAATTCCTGTAATTCCTCTTGATTTTTAAAGGTGTAACACTTTGACTTACAGTGTCCCATTATGCCTTGAACCTCAGGATGGTTCTTGTCACCGGCAATAATAACAATACTATCATCATCTGTTTCACTTACAATTTTATGTATTTTAGAAACAAATGGACAAGTAGCATCAATATAGTCAAGGTGTCTTTCATTAATTTCATCAACAATAGACTGTGGCACACCATGGGAACGAATTACAATAGTTTCATTCTCTTTTGCTTCACTAATCTTGTCTATTGTTCTGACACCTTTTTCTCTAAGTTCATTAACCATTTGCATATTATGGATAATAGGACCTAAAGTACAAGCCGGTTTATTTTCGTCAATCAATTTATAGAGAATGTTTATTGCTCTATTTACACCAAAACAAAATCCTGCTGACTCAGCAACAATAATCTTACTCATTACTTATCTTTTCTATCCATTTCTCTAAATTTTGAGATTTGCTCTATAATAATTCTTGAAGCCTCTCTATATTCTCTTGGTGAAGGTTCTTCATCATTTGAGAAGCCTAGATCTTCATAAGAAAGTGGTTTACCGATATGGATAACACGCTTTGCAAAAATATTTTTCTTGTTACCAACAATTGTGATACACATTGGTACAACCGGTGCTTTGGTTTGACGGGCAATTACTGCACAACCACTTCTTGGTCTCATAAGTTCACCGGTTTTTGTTCTGCCACCTTCAATGAAGATTGTCATAACTTTACCGTCATTGATTAAATCTTCACCTGTTGCAATAGCTTTACCGTCATTTGCACCTCTTGTTACAGGAAATGCACCAAGCATCTTAATCAGTCCACCAAAAAATTTATTTTTAAACAGTTCAACCTTTGCCATAAAATATACTCTTCGTTTATGAGTTAAACCAACAAATACAGGGTCTGTATTTGAAAGATGGTTTGATGCAATAATATAACTACCATTCTTTGGAAGTTCACATTCTCTGATTACTGTGTATCTGTATAGTAACTTAAAAATACAAATTACGATAGCTCTACAAGCAAAATAAAAGGCCTTATGCTCTTTAATTTTTGCCGGTTCATTGTTTGTTACATTCTGTGTTTCTTTTTTCTGTTCACTCATTACATTCTCTCCTTTATAACTTTTAGGAGAAGTTCCTTAGAACCTTCAAAGTCATAGTCACTTGTATCAACAAGAACACTATCCTCAGCAGGTTTTAGTGGTGCAATTTCTCTATGACTGTCTTGATAATCTCTCTGATTAACATCTTTTAGCACTTCTTCATAAGTTGAGTCAATGCCTTTTTCTATATTTTCTTTGTGTCTTCTCATAGCTCTTTTTTCAGGAGAAGCAGTTAAGAAAATTTTAATCTTGGCATCAGGTAAAACAACTGTGCCAATATCTCTGCCATCCATAATAACATTATCACTTTTAGCCATATTTCTCTGTAAATCTAAAAGAAATGCTCTTACTTCCGGAATAGCAGAAACTGCTGAGGCAAACATACTGGCCTCAGGTGTTCTGATATAACTTGAAACATCTTCACCGTTAAGTAGAACAATCTGTGTTCCTTCATCATTAAAACTTAACTTAACATCAATATCATTAAGCATTGAGATAATCTCTGCTTTATCTTCTTTCTTTAGTCCTTTACGAGATGCCGCAAGACCAATAGTTCTGTACAAAGCACCTGTATCAACATAAATAAAAGAAAGTTCCTTAGCAACTTCCTTTGAAAGTGATGACTTACCTGCACCGGCAGGTCCATCAATAGCAATAGCAATAGACATAATTTTAACCTTCCTTTATAGCACTGTAATATCCTGCAAGTCTACCGGTAGAAAAGGCAATTTGCAAGTTAAATCCACCTGTGTAAGCATCAACATCAATAACTTCACCACAAAAAAACAGACCTGAAAGGATTTTGCTTTCCATAGTTTTAGGGCTGATTTCCTTAGTAGAAACACCACCGGAAGTTATAATTGCTTCTTTGATACTGCCAAGGGACTTAATTTTTACAGTAAAATTCTTTAATATTTTGTTTAATTCCTGTCGTTCTTCTTTTGTAATTGAATTACATTTTTTAGTTGGGTCTATGCCCCACATTTTCAAGACAACAGGAATTATTTTCTTAGGTAATAATTTACCTAATGAATTGTTAATTTGATTATTCTTATGTTCAGAAAAATCTTTTTGAAGTCTTAAATCTAACTTTTCTTCAGATAAAGCAGGTTTAAGGTCAATGGAGATTTTATAACTTTTCTTTTCAAAATTTCTCATATGAGAACTTGCCGATAATACAAGAGGTCCTGATACACCTTGATGAGTGAAAAGCATTTCACCTTGTTCACTAAAAATTTCTTTCCCATTTTCATAGGTTGTTAGATTAACATTCTTTAGTGAAAGTCCTTGAAGTTCCTTGCAAAATTCGTCACTTGAAATTAATCCTACTAATGATGGCTTTATTTCTGTAATAGTATGACCGACAGTTTTTGCTAACTTATAGCCATCACCTGTTGAACCTGTACCGGGATAACTCATACCACCGGTAGCAATTATTACACAATCGGCATCATATTTATTACCTTTTGTATCAAGTACACCACTGACTTTACCTTCAGAAGTTAAAATAACCTTTGCAGTTGACTCAATGATTTTTACACCATTATGCTTTGCAAAAGTATAAAGTGTATCGGCAACATCCATTGCTTTATCTGAAACAGGGAAAACTCTGTTTCCTCTTTCAGTTTTAGTTTCAAGTCCTAAATCATTAAAGAAATCTATTGTATCTTGGCAATCAAAATTATTAATTGCACTATATAAAAATCTTGGATTAGTAGGAACATTTGCAATAAATGTATCTTTGTCACAGTTATTTGTAATATTACATCTACCTTTACCGGTTACCAGAATTTTTCTACCGGTACGGCTATTCTTCTCAAGCAATGTAACATTAGCACCATAATATGCAGCAGTACCGGCAGCCATAAGGCCTGATGCACCACCACCAATTACAACTACATTAGGCATATTATTTAGTATCCTTTTCTTTTTCTCGTTTAGTATAAACACCTTGCTTTGTCCAAACCTCTTCAAGTTCTTGGAATGTGTGTTTAACCTTTTCTTTCTGTTCAAGTACACAAGCAACAACCAGTGCATTAATTAGTGAAAGTGGTGCTACCAAAGAGTCAACTACTGATGCCATATCACTTCTGGCAATAAGTACATTGTTAGCACACTCTACTAAAGGTGAAGCCATACTATCGGTAATGGCAACAACTTCAGCTTCTCTTTCTCTTGCGAATTCCATAGCCTCTACTGCAGTAGTGGAATATCTTGGGAAACTAATACCAATCATTACATCGTCTTTTGAAATTCTAAATAGATTTTCATATGTTGAACTTTTAGATGTTGTATTGATAATATGTACATTGCCGTAAATCAGTTGTAGGTAATAACCTAGAAATGTTGCAAGAGATGAAGTTGAACGAACTGCAAAAACATAAATTTCTTTTGCTTTAGAAAGTGCTTTTACTGCATTGTTAAAGTCTTCATGAGAAATTTCTTCAATTGTTCTTCTGATTTTGTCAATATCAGAATTTAGAACAGAAGTAAGAACATCATTGTCACCGATTCTTGTTTCGGTAACTTCAATTCTCTGTACAGAAGTTAACTTTTCCTTAATCATTTCCTGCATAGCTTTCTGTAATTCAGGATAGCCCTCATAACCAAGTTCAGAAGCAAATCTAACTACTGTACTTTCTGAGACACCAACTGTTTCACCTAGCTTTAAAGCAGTCATATATGCTGCTTTGTCGTAGCTTTCTTCTATATACATTGCGATTCTTTTCTGTCCTTTAGAGAAAGAATCCATTTTCATTTCTATTCTTGTTAATAGATGTTTAACCATGATTCTATATACCTCTTTATATCTTTACACAATTAATTTTATTTTAACACAAAGAAATAATTTTTTCAATCAAAATTCCACCAAAATAAATGGTAATATTTTGTAGGTTTATGAGTCTTTGAAACAATATAAATTATAAATTGCAAATTCTTGCAAAAAACACTTTAGTATGTTAAAATAATCACATCCTAATGAAAGGAAGATTTATAATGATTGCAATAATTGACTATGGTGCAGGTAACATTCAAAGTGTTTACAAGGCACTGAAATTTATTGGTGCTGACTGTAAAGTTACTAGCGATAAAGACGAAATTTTAAATGCTGATGGTGCTATACTTCCCGGTGTTGGTTCATTCGGTGATGCTATGGACACAATGACTAAGAGAGGTATCAAGGACACCATCATTGAATACACAAAAAGTGGCAAACCATTCCTAGGTATTTGTCTTGGTCTTCAGTTACTTTTCCCTGAAAGTGAAGAAACTCCCGGTGTAAAGGGTCTTGATATTTTCAAGGGTACTATTACAAAAATCCCTAATCAAAACAGAACTTTAAAAATTCCACATATGGGTTGGAATAATATTTCTATCAAACAAAAGAACGGTATCTTCAAGGATATTGAAGGTGAACCTTATGTATATTTTGTACATTCATTCTACTTAAAAGCACAGGACAAGGATATTGTTGCTGCTACAACACAGTATGGTATAGAGATTGATGCTGCTGTACAAAAAGGCAATATTATTGCCACACAATTCCACCCTGAAAAAAGTGGTGAAGTTGGACTAAAAATGTTAAAGAACTTTGTGGAGATGGTTAAGTAATGTATGCTAAGAGAATAATTCCTTGTCTTGATGTAAAAAACGGTAGAGTAGTTAAAGGTATGAGTTTTGTAAACCTTGTTGATGCCGGTAATCCCGTAGAAGCTGCTATTCAGTACGACAAAGAAGGTGCTGATGAACTTGTACTACTAGATATTACTGCTACAAGTGATGGCAGAGATACTATGGTTGATATTGTTGAAAAGGTTGCAAATTCTATTTTCATTCCTTTTACAGTTGGTGGTGGTATTCGTACAGTTGATGACTTTACCACAATGCTAAGAGCAGGTGCTGACAAGGTTTCTGTTAACTCTGCTGCTGTATACAGACCTGAACTTATTAACGAGGCATCTTATAAATTTGGGGCACAATGTGTTGTTGTTGCTATTGATGCTAAGAGAAAAGGTGACTCATGGGAAGTTTATACTGCCGGTGGCAGAACACCTACAGGTATTGATGCAGTAGAATGGGCTATTGAAGCAGAAAAAAGAGGTGCAGGTGAATTACTTGTAACCAGTATGGATGAAGATGGTCAAAAGCAAGGCTATGACCTGGGACTTACAAGAGCAATTTCTGAAAAGGTAAATATTCCTGTTATTGCTTCCGGCGGTGCAGGTGCATATGAGCACTTCCTTGATGCTTTTGAAAAAGGTAAAGCTGATGCAGTTCTTGCAGCATCACTATTTCATTTTGGTGAAATACCTATTCCTAAACTTAAAGAGTATTTAAGAGAAAATAATATTTCTGTTAGACTATAATATTAATATTTTAAACTATAAAATTAAGGCACAACTGATTAAACGGTTGTGCCTTTTACTTTGCTATTTCAAAAAGTCTTTTTGCATTTTGATTTATATTATCTACCGGAAAATCTCCGACTTTTTTATTTATTAATTCAAATGTTTCACCATAGGTTGTTGGTGAATTTCTAATCATATTATGAGCATCACTACCTATAAAGTGAATTAAATCCTTATTAAGTAGTTTTTTAAATTTTCTGAATATGGCTTTATTCTTATAAGAAACTGCATTTGTTTGGAACATTACACCTTCACTTGAAAGTTTCTGTAACAATTTAGGATTTTTAATTAAACTTTCATATCTTTCAATATGAGCAAGTATTGGCATTACACCATACTGATTTATAATTCTAAATAAGAATTCATAGGAACTTCCCGTAAAGGTTGTAGAGTAAGGAAACTCCAATAAAATATAATCACTGTTACCGTAACAAACAGGCTTTAGCGACTTATTGTTCATTATAATATCTGTTACATAAACCTCAGCACCAAGACAAAATTCAATATCACTTGGTAAAATTGGTTTCAGTAAATTAAAAGAACTTTCCCTACGAGTTAAAAAAGAGTCCATACTCTCTTGATGGGTATAGTAATGAGGAGTAAGACAAATATGCCTTACTCCTTGGTTATACAAAGTATTTATAATATTGACACTAACATCCACATTTTCTGCACCGTCATCAATTTGTGGCAAAATGTGTGAATGAACATCATATAAATTCATAAAATACCTCAAAAATTCTTATGCAAGAGCCTTACAAACTAGGTCGCCCATTTCTGAGCAAGTAACCTTGTTCTTACCTTCTTCATAAATATCAGGAGTTCTGTTTTCTGCTAGAACCTTATTAACTGCATTTTCGATAGCTTCAGCAGCCTTTGGTTCATTTAGAGAATACTTTAGCATCATTGCAACAGAAAGAATTGTAGCAAGAGGGTTAGCAATATTCTGACCTGCAATGTCAGGTGCTGAGCCGTGGATTGGTTCATATAGACCTAGGCTAGAATCTGATAGAGATGCTGATGCTAACATACCGATAGAACCGGAAATCATTGATGCTTCATCAGAAAGAATATCACCAAAGATATTGTTTGTTAGGATAACATCAAACTGACCTGGGTTAATAACAAGCTGCATAGCTGTGTTGTCAACATATAGGTGATTTAGTTCAACTTCAGGATAATCCTTTGACATTTCGATTACTGTTTCTCTCCATAGACGAGATGCTTCAAGAACATTAGCCTTATCAACAGAAGTAAGCTTTTTGTTTCTCTTCATAGCCATTTCAAAAGCTACCTTAGCAATTCTCTTGATTTCTGAAACTTTATACTGTTCTGTATCATATGCTTCAACTTCACCGTCAGCTTCTCTTCTACCTCTTTTGCCAAAGTAGATACCACCTGTTAGTTCACGAACAACCATAACATCAAGCTTATCGCCGATGATTTCATCCTTTAGAGGAGATGCACTCTTTAGTGGTTCAAAGATAACTGCCGGGCGTAGGTTAGCAAATAGACCTAATGCACCACGAATACCTAATAGACCTGCTTCAGGTCTTTCTTTACCCGGTAGCTTATCCCACTTAGGACCACCAACTGCACCAAGAAGTACAGAGTCGGATGCTTTACATTTATCAATAGTTTCCTGAGGTAGTGGTGTACCCTTAGCGTCAATTGCTGAGCCACCTAGTAGAGCCTCATCATAATTTACCTGAAAACCATATTTATCAGCAACACAATCAAGTACCTTAACTGCTTCGTTAACAATTTCAGGACCGATACCGTCACCCTTTAATAGACAAATATTGTACTTATTCATTTTTAATCTCCTTCTTTATTAAAAAACTCTGTTAATATAATATCACAAAAAAATAAATATGTAAATATTATTCCTCACCATCTTCCTTAGGTAGAGGGATTTTTTGGAATACTTCGGATACTTTATCTCTCTGCCACAACATTGGAGTAATACGGATAGAATAACCGTAACCACCATCCATTACCCAATCAAATGGTTTAGCCTGTGGCAAACCGTAAATAGCAAGTAGCGTCATAATTACACCACCATGAGTTACAATAATTGCATCAGTTGTACCGGTTTTCATAAGGCCTGTAACAATATCCTCAAACATATGGCAAATTCTTCTTGTAAAGTCTGCTGAGCTTTCGCCATGTGGTGGCTTTACTTCACTACTACCACCAATCCACTGTTTAAACAGTTCATCATCCTTTAGCTCATCGGCAGTTTTGCCTTCCCATTCACCAAAGTTACATTCAGAAAGTTGGTCAATAACAATGGGTTTCATATTCGGATAAAGAATCTCACAAGTTTCTTTACATCTTTTTAATGGACTGGTAAACAGTGCAGTTGCACCCGG
This sequence comes from Ruminococcoides intestinihominis, assembly GCF_040096285.1. Taxonomy (NCBI): domain Bacteria; kingdom Bacillati; phylum Bacillota; class Clostridia; order Eubacteriales; family Oscillospiraceae; genus Ruminococcoides; species Ruminococcoides intestinihominis. The sequence goes on from NZ_JBBMEY010000001.1 coordinate 138,224, forward strand.
GTACTTCATATTGTGGTCAAGTTTCTTAAGCTCCATTTTGCCTTTATCGGAAAGTGGAACATTTGTTGTACCTATATATTTACCTTTATGAGTTTCATCAATATTTCCGTGACAGATAAAGTGTATATAGTATGATTTCATAATTACTCCTATCTTTACAAATAGTTTATTTTGTATTATACTCATAGTATAAGGATGTGATTGTATGAATAATACATTTGGTAGTATTATCAGTTATCTTAGAAAAGAAAAAGGAATCAGCCAAAAGCAAGCCTCAAGTGACTTAGGAATCAGTCAAGCACTTCTCTCCCACTATGAAAAAGGTATCAGAGAATGTGGTCTTGACTTTGTTGTAAAAGTGGCTGATTACTATAATGTTAGTTGCGATTATCTTCTTGGCAGAACAAGTGAAAGAGATGTTATTGCTATTAGTGAAGGTACTAAAAAAACAATAACTGCTGAAAATCCAAGTGAAAAAATCATAATGGACAGTATTGATTTTACCTACAGAATTCTTTCGGAAATAAACCACAGAGATATTACAAGATGTACCACAGAAATGTTAATGTGCAGTATATACAATGTAATAAGACTACTTTATAGAAACAACAATCTTAACAACGAGGAATTCTTTACACTTACTAAAGAAAGTTGCAACTGTTACTCCGAGGCCACTTATCAGCACAGAAAAGGTAGGCTGACTGACAAAATAAATGAATTTAGCAAAAGTAGAAGAAATGAAAACAAAGTTTACCTCTCCTACGATATTATCAATAAAAAATATGATGATATAGCCAGTTCTGTATTTAACCTTGTTCATAACGCAGAAAGAATAATCAAAAAATAATATTATAAAAGGTGGGAATTTATCCCACCTTTTTTGGTTTAAATTAATTATCGGCAGAACCTGTATTTGGTTCAGTTGAAGTTGGTTCAGCACCTAAAGAAACCTTAATTGTAACAGTTTTATCGTATTCAATTTGGTCACCTGACTTTAGGTTCTTATAGTCAATTACAGTATTGTTAGGGTACTTTGAGTTATACTCGGTTTCTTGCATTACAAGTACACCTGTATCTGCAAGCATTGCTGCAACTGTCTTAATATCCTTACCGGCAATATCAGGTAAAGTTCTCATCTTAGCACCTTTACTGATTGTTAGGCTGATATTTACTGCTTCATCTTCTGAAGTAATTGGTGTACCGGCAGCCGGTGTTTGTTCACAAATATAACCTTCTTCGATATTATCGCTAAACTTTTCCTCTGAATTAATATTGATAATATATTTATCAGAACCCTTTAGCTGACTTTTTACTGCTGAATATTTCTTACCAACAAAGTTATCTACTACCGGACCACTCCATGCCTTAGTAGCTGTTGTATCTTGAACACCACCATGGTTGCCATTTACTAAACCAAAACAGTTAGTAGCAACAAGTACTGCACCGATACCAACAAATACTACAAAAGAAATAAGTGCTGCAATTAAAGTAACTTTCTTGTTTTCGTTATTTTTCTTTTCTTCTATTTGTTGTTTACTTGGATCGGATAGACTGGCTGTTTTGCTGATTTCTTCTTGAATCGCCTGAGCAGTCGGAGCAACAGAAAGCTGACTTCTGAGTTCATCAAAATCTGCAATTCTTTCTTTTCTGTCAACCTGTAAACCATTTGCTAAAGCAGTAACAACATGAGGAGGTAATCTCTTAACAGTATTAGTACTCATAAGTAGACTACTGTCCTTTAGTCTTTCTCTTGCATTAGCAGGAACATGACCTGTTAATGTATGGAAAAGTGTTGCTGTAAAGCCATAAATTTCGGTAACAATATCAAGAGTAAAGTTCTTTTCATATTGTTCAGGAGCAGCGCAACCACTATAAAGCTGACTCTTTAGTGGAGTACCTCTCTTTCTTTCCATAGCAGTACAGAAACCTGAAAGTTTAAGCTTGCCGTCTTTTGTTATGTATAAGTTTGATGGTGAAACTGCGTAGTGACCGATACCTCTCTTATGAAGTGACTCTAAAGCAGAGATAAGTGGCATAAACAGTGGTCTTGCAACTTCCCATTCAAGTTGTCCGTTATTTCTCTTTAGATAATCTTCAAAGTGGTTCAGTTCAAGATATTCTTCAATTTCATATGCAGTATTGTTCTCTTCAAATATATCAAGAATTTTAATCATTACTGACATATTATTAAGTTCTTGTACAATCTTGTAATATGAAATAAAGTTAGAACGCAAGTTCTTGAAAACAGTTTCATCATTATATCCTACAACAAGGTCTTTCTCACCTTTTGAACGGTCAAAAATACCGATTGGTAGGAATTCTCTAATGATAACTTTCTTCTTTTCTTCTTTATCATAACCTAGGTAACGGGTACTTTCACCATTTGTGTCGATACCTCTACCAACAATATATCTATCTTTTAAAACAGTATGAAAACCTAGGAAAGGTTCTGGCTGAGTTTCTGTATTGTTAAAGCCGCAATCAGGACAGATTTGTTCATCGCCTATTTCTTTCATACAGCCCATACATAGTGCCATACTTCTCACTCCTTTTTATATTTTTACACTATTAACTTAGTTTAATGCTTAAAACATTATATCATAGTAAAAGTACATATTCAAGAAAATTTATTACCTTTTGATGTTACAGTTTTGTTAACTAATAGGTGATTGTTCTTTTTCTCTGTCAAAATTTGTATTATTTATTATTATATACATATAGCTTATTTATAGGACTTTGATTAATAAAAATAAAATCCACTAATAGGTTGTATCTTTCCTACTAATGGATTTATTATATAATTTATTATTCTGTAAAAGAATTTAAATATTTTTGTGGATTAGTACAATTCATTGCACTGCTCATTATACAACCACCATCTGCACCGGCATTTCTAACCATTGAAAAGTTTTTTGGTGAAATACCACCTATTGCATATACCGGTATTGATACACTACTGCAAACTGCTTTAAGAAAATCAAGTCCTCTACCCGGCAAACCTTTCTTGCAATCAGTATCAAAAATATGACCTGCTGTAATATAGGTACAACCTAGTTTCAGGGCTTTTACTGCATCCTCTACCGAATGGCAAGATGCACCTAAAATTTTGTACTGTGATTTTTCTTTATCTGTAAGTGTTGCAAGAACTTGCAAAGGTAAATGCAAAGCATTGTGATTTAGCTTTTCTGCAACTTTAGGAAAATTATGCAAGATACATTGAGTATTATATTTATTGCAAATTTCAATTACCTTTTTAGCTAAATCTTCATAGTCATTTTCCGGCAAATGTTTTTCCCTAAGTACAATTGCCTTAGGTTTTGCTTTTGCAAGTTTTTCAATGCGTAATAAGAAATCTTCTTTACAGATTGAACTGTTGGAAATAACAATAATATCAGACATATAGGTAATCGTTTAGAACAGGTTGCAAGCCTTCATCTGTAATTTCATCATACATTTTCTTTAGGCTACGGTTATCATTAATTTCAAACTGTTCATCGCCTTGTTCTTCTTCTGTTTCTTTACCACTATACTTACTTTCGTGATCACCGATACCGGTAGATACACCGGCAGAAACTTTTGTTGCTGCAATCTTTACAATACCATTTCTGAATTCTGCACTTTCTCTTGAAGAAACTGTAATACCTACATATGGTAAAAAGATACGATATGCACATAGAATTTGGCAAAGTTGAGTTTCGTGTACATCAAGTGGATTAATCTTTTCATTATTGATAATCGGTCTTAGTCTTGGACAAGACAAGGACATTTCTGCATGAGGGTACTTTCTCTGTAAATAATACACATGAAGTGCACTTGCTAAAGCATCTTTTCTAAAATCTGATAGTCCTAAAAGTGCTGAAAAAGCAACACCTCTCATACCACCTCTTAATGCTCTTTCTTGAGCATCAAAACGGTATGGCCATACTCTCTTATGACCTAGCAAATGAAGTGTCTCGTATTTATCTGTATCATAAGTTTCTTGGAATACTGTTACATAGTCAGCACCACATTTATGAAGATACTCATATTCATCAGTATTAACAGGGTAAACCTCAAGTCCTACCATACGGAAATACTTTCGTGCTAATTTACAAGCCTCACCAATATACTCTACATTGCTTTGACCTCTGCTTTCACCGGTAAGAATCAAAATTTCTTCCATACCACTATCGGCAATAACTTTCATTTCTTTTTCAATTTGTTCCATTGAAAGTTTCATACGATTAATGTGATTGTAACAGTTAAAGCCACAATAAACACAATAGTTTTCGCAATAATTTGCTATGTATAACGGCGTAAACATATATACGGTATTGCCAAAATGCTTACTTGTTTCTACTCTTGCTCTCTGAGCCATTTGTTCTAGGAATGGTTCTGCTGCAGGTGATAAAAGTGCTTTAAAATCCTCTATAGAACAAGTTTCATGTTCAAGTGCTTTTCGTACATCTTTTGCAGTATATTTTGAATAGTCATAAGAATTCATATGGTCCATTACATTCTTACAAACATCTGACTCAATAACTTCCATACCGGGCATATATTCCATATGGTTTTTACGGTATGATGGGTCATTCTCCAGTCTATGTTTCTTCTCAAGTGCTTTTGGTGACAAAAACTCTGAGTCAATTAAAAATTCGTTTTCCATTAAAATTCACCTCTTAATTACGCAAGAAACCTGTTAATGGATCTGAAGAAGATGCACCACGAGTTAGAACTCTGCCTAATCCTGATAAGTATGCCTTTCTACCGGCTTCTATAGCATTCTTAAATGCAGATGCCATCAATGGTAAGTCACCGGCAGTAGCTAATGCAGTATTTGCCATAATTGCTGATGCACCCATTTCCATTGCTTCACAAGCCTGAGAAGGTTTACCGATACCGGCATCTACAATAATTGGTAAATCAATTTCATCAATTAGAATTTGGATAAAATCTTTAGTAGCTAGACCTTTATTTGAACCGATTGGTGAAGCTAAAGGCATAATTGATGCTGCACCGGCATTAACTAAATCACGAGCAACATTTAGGTCAGGATACATATAAGGCATTACAACAAAACCCTCTTTTGCCAGAATTTCTGTAGCCTTAATAGTTTCTTGGTTATCAGGAAGCAGGTACTTACTATCTCTCATAATTTCAATCTTTACAAAGTTGCCACAACCAAGTTCTCTGGCTAGTCTTGCAATTCTTACTGCTTCATCAGCATTTCTTGCACCACTTGTATTAGGTAGTAATGTAACACCCTTTGGAATATAATCAAGGATATTTTCTTGTTCCTTAGTATTAGCTCTACGAACTGCAAGTGTAATAATTTCAGCACCGGCATCCTTAATAGCTGAGTCAATAAGTTTCATAGAATACTTACCTGAACCTAAAATAAATCTTGAGTTAAATTCATGACCACCAATGATAAGTTTATCATTTTCCATTATAATTTCCTTCTTTCAATGTATATCAAGTTTGTTTTATTTTTTCTTAAGAAGAAATTAGCCTCCACCCATAAAGCTAACAACTTCTACTACATCACCATCTTTTAGTACAGTTGTTTCATAATCAGACTTTGAGATAATTACTTCATTACATTCAACTGCAATAGTCTTTGGGTTATAGTTTGCAATTTCCAGATACTGTGAAATAGTCTTTCCTGACATATCAACTTCTTTACCGTTAATTGTTACCACTTTTGCACCTCCTATAAGTAAAAAAAGAAGCTACCCTATGTTTGGGTAACTTCTCAAAATACATTAATAAATATATCCCTACGTTGGCATTATCCAAATCAGGTAATGGTCGAAGATTATATCTTCCTCTCAGCCTGTAACACAAGCTCCCATAATTTTTACTTTAATAATATTATACTCTTACTTATTATTATTTTCAATAGTTTAAAATTTTATTTTAATTTTTACGCCGTTTTTTCGTCATTTTCTTTTAAAGAAATAAAAAAATACCCATAGGTTAGCTAAAAGTGGCTTATCTATGGGCTTTTCTTTGGTGGAGATGAAGGGGCTCGAACCCTCGACTCCCACAATGCCATTGTGGTACTCTCCCAGCTGAGCTACATCCCCGTTCAATAAGATAATTCTATCACAAGGTAATGAAAAAATCAAGAATTATCTTTTATAATATCAGCTACTTCAACAGGAATTACCTTTTGCAATGAGGATAGTGACAACTCAACCTGGTTACCTACCCTACCTGCTGAAAAGTAGATAGTATCATAGTCATTAGCAGTCTTATGGATAAAAGTTTTAAACTGCTTTTTCATACCGATTGGCGAACAGCCACCATGGATATATCCTGTTAGTGGCAAAAGTTCTTTTTGGTGAATCATCTCTATTGACTTTTCTTTTGCAACTTTGGCAGCTTTCTTTAAATCAAGTTCTTTATTTGCCGGTACAACAAAAACATAATGTTCTTTACTTTTACCAACAGTTACAAGGGTTTTAAAAACCTTGCCTACTTCTTGATTAAGAGCATTTGCTACTTCTTCTGCGTTAAGTTTTGTATTATCATAAGCATAGTGAGAATACTCAATTTTCTTTTGGTCAAGAATTCTCATTACATTAGTTTTTTCTTGTTTTTTTGCCATAATATCACCACTAATTTTTGCTCATCATATTATAAGATGTTTTTACTGCATCTTCAGAAATATCACAAAACAGTTCATACACATTTACATTGCTGAGAACTTTATCAAGAACAGTTAATAGGCTTGACATTTTTTGTTTATCATTAATACAAAGTGTTTGTGGCAGGAATTTTCCTATAGCTTTCTTGGTAGATATTTTATTGATAACATTTTCTTTGCCTTGGTTGATACAACAAATACCTTTTAGTGGTACTAAAATATTTTTATTAATATCATGTTTACCTGAAAAAGGTGTGCCACAAGCATATATCTTATTATCAATTATTCTGATAACCGGTTTGTCGTCATTTATCATAACGGCTCTGTCCCCAAAATACTTCATCCACAAAGCACAATGGGTTGACTTTCCTGTACCACTATTTGCAGTAAAAAGATAGGCTTCATTATCAACAGATATTGCTGATGAATGAAGAAGTATTCCGTCATAATCTAAGATTGCTTCGTAAAATATCATTCCATAAATTACATACTCAGCAAGTGACCTTGATATATGAGGAAAAGAAAGGATATAGTTATCTATCCTTTCTTCTGTAACATTAAGAGTTATGTCTGGTTTTAAATTTTGATTTTTTGCTAAATATTTTTCAGAACGAGTAATTGTCTGTTTATATTTGGGTTCATAATAAACATTTAAACCACACATATTATATAGCATAAAAACCTCTTATTTATAATAAGTTAATAGGATTGCTCTGCCTCTGTTGATTGTGATTTCAGCTTCATCATCAACAAAAACATTGCTAATGCCACGAGATACATTATATGTTAAAGTCTTGTTGTTTAACATATATTCTGCACCTTTATATGTAACATTTACACTTTCACAACCATAAGGGAACACTGAGAAAATAAGGCCTTTCTTGTTGTTCATTTCGTATGAACCTTCCTTTAGGATACGAATTTCCTCACCGTTGTTTCTTGCAATACCGTTATAGTTATATTCTGAGAGAAATGCCAGAGTTGCAATGTTTGCAAATGTATGGTCGGTTCTACCACCGATTGAACCTAGTAGTAAGAAGTCCTTATAGCCTCTACGGATACATTCCATTACACAATGTTCTGTATCAGTATCATCCTTATGGGTATTTAGCTTAACAACTTCTGTGTTCTGTGGTAGTTCTTCCTTTAGTGAATCAAAGTCACCGATAATTAGGTTTGGAGTCAGACCTGCTTTCTTTGCAAAAGAATAACCTGAATCAGCACAAACAATAAAGTCATCACTTGTACATAGGCTTTTGATTTCTTCTACATTTGTATCCGGTGAACCGGAAATAATTACACATCTCATTTTCTTCTCTCCCATTCTTTAATGTCTTTTATTTCATTATACATATCAACATAGCTATTGTGTCGTGACTTTTGAATTTTGCCTTCTTCTACCATTTGTAGAATAGCACAACCCTTTTCACAAGTATGGCTACATGAAGTAAACTTACACTGACCGATATAATCTTCAAATTCAGGAAACATATATTGAAGTTGGGTTTTGTCTTGAATATTAAACTTTTCAAGTTGCATAGTTGAAAACCCGGGTGTGTCACAAACATAACCACCATTAAACTTCAGTAATTCAACAGTTCTTGTTGTATGACGACCTCTGCCAAGTTTATCACTAACTTCTCCTGTTTTTAGCTGAAAATCAGGAAAAAGCTTATTAAGTAAAGTTGACTTACCAACACCACTGTTGCCAATAAAGGCAGTGATTTTGTTAGGTAAAAGTGAATATATTTCATCTACACCTTCCCCTGTAACAGAAGAATAAAGTATAGTCTTGATACCTGTACTGTTATAGATGTTATATATTTCTTCACCACTTTTTATATCTGACTTTGAGATTACAATAACCGGTTCAATATTGTTATATACAGCAGTTGCAGTCATCTTGTCAATAACTGTATAGTTTGGTGCAGGAGAAACTGTACTACAGACTATAACCAATGTGTCAATATTTGCCATTGGTGGTCTAACAATAGAGTTCTTTCGCTTATATATTTCTTCAACTGTAGGATAACCACTTTCAGGTATAGAGATTGTCACTAAATCTCCAACTACAGGAGTTTTGCTTGTCTTACGAAAAGAACCTCTTGCCTTACATTCATATGTATTGTCAGTGGTTTCTACATAATAGAAACCACTGATTGCTTTTATAATTCTACCCTCTACACTATTCATTAAAAAACACCTTTAATATGCCGGAGCAGTAGTAGGTTGTGGTTCTTGAGTTGGCTCTGTGTTATAGTTTGTTGTATCTTGTGAAACTGTTGTTATATCCTGAGTAGGTGCAACAGTTGTATCTTCCTGAGTAGTAGGAGGTGCAGTAGTTGTAGTTGTTGCTATAACATAGTCATGGTATGTTGGGGTTGCCTTCTTATTCTGGAAGTCAATTGTATATTCCTGATATAGCTGACCGTTTAGATATACCTTAACCTTTGAATCGGTTTCTGTACCTGTCAAAGTAAAGCTATATGTCTTTAGTTCTGATGGAATAACATTTGTTGTTGCAAATACATTGCCATCAAATACAACCTGTAGTGAAACACTGTTTGTTTCATTCTTTGGCAACTGAACATCAATCTGAATAGACTGAGCATCCTTTTTACCACCTGAAAGAACAAGTTTTACAGTATAGCCCTTCTTTACAGTACCACCCTGTAAAGGATTTTGTCTAATAACAGTATCCTTTTCTTCATAACTGTTTTCGTCATATTCGTATTCTACATATAGACCTTTACTTTCAAGAATTTCCTTAGCTTCAGAAATATCTTTACCTGTTACATCAGGAATTTTAACTTTCTTTTCAGCAGGGCCTTTTGAAACATAAAGATATACTGATGAACCGATAGTTGTTTTCTGTCCCGGATTTGGGAATTCTGATGATACATAGTCAACATTAACATCTTCACTCTGTACATAAACAATCTCAGGTACAAGGTTTCTTGACTCTAGTTCTTTAATAGCATCTTCCTCTGTTGTATTTAGAAGATGAGGAACTGTTACATCAGAATTTTTGCCGTTTACAGTTAGCTGAATAGTTGAACCTTTCTTAACTTTCTTTGAATCTGCTTCAGGTTGTTGAGAAAGGATAACACCTTCCTTTTTAGTTGAGTCATATTCAAAGTCCAGTTGAAAAACAAAGTTCTCTTTATTATCTCCTTGCTTAACATCAAGGATTGTTTTGCCAACATAATTTGGAACATCTGTATCTGCATTTGAATTTGAGAATGCAGAAGTTACAAAGTAAATACCAAAACCGATTAGGCAAACTATAAATGATGCTACAACACCTAGGATTGCAGACTTTTTCTTTGATCTAACTTTCTTTTCAGGTTCTTCACTATCAAAATCTTCCGGAACAAACTTATTGGAATCTTTGTTATCATCAACTTTCTTTTCTTCAAAGATTCTCTTTGTTTCATCCTTTTTCTTAGCTTCTCTTTTCTTTTCAGCAGATTTTGGTTCTATTGGCTTTGGAAGGCTGTAACCAAATACAATGCTTGGATTTAATCTAAAACGGTCAATATCATTAAGCATTGCTTGAGCTGACTCATATCTATCCTTAGGGTCTTTCTGCATAGCATGAAGAGTGATTTCTTCAAGACCTTGTGGAATGTCAGGATTAATCTCTCTTGGTAGCTTTGGAGTAGACTGAAGTTGCATAATAGCAACAGAAACTGCATTATCAGCTACGAAAGGAAGTTTACCTGTTAGCATTTCATACATCATAACACCAACAGAATAAATATCTGTTTTACCGTCGGTGTTGCCACCCTTTGCTTGTTCAGGTGCTATGTAGTGAACAGAACCGATTGCTTGTTCTGTCATTGTTCTTGTAGCAGAATTAAAGTTACGGGCAATACCAAAGTCAGTTACTTTGATAGTACCGTCTTGAAGCAACATAATGTTCTGTGGCTTAATGTCACGGTGAACAATACCCTTTTCATGAGCGTGTTGTAATGCTCTTAAAATTTGAGTTGTTAGGTGCAATGCTTCTTTCCACTGAATTACACCTTGCTGAGCGATATACTCCTTAAGAGTAATACCGTCAATATATTCCATAACAATATACTGAATCATATCACCAAAAGAAACATCATAAACCCTTACAATGTTTGGATGTGAAAGAACAGCAATAGATTTACTTTCGTTTTTAAATCTTCTGATAAAGTCTGCATTATCAAGAAATTCATCCTTTAGAATTTTGATTGCAACTTCTCTATCGTCAACAGTATCGTAACACCTATAAACATTGGCCATACCACCAACACCAATAAGTTCTTGGATTTCATATCTACCGTCAAGCTTTTTGCCTGTGTACTTATCTATCATAACTCTTCCTCCTTAATATATTGTAATAACGGTAATGTTGTCTGTGCCACCACCGAATTTAGCTTCTTCAACTAACTTGTCGGTAATTTGGTTCTTAGGGTTGTTATTTACAACTTCTGCAATTTCCTCTTTGCTGACACAATTAGTTAAACCATCGGTACAAATAATAACAATATCTCCCGGTTTATATTCGTACTGAGTATAATCCACTTTGATAGTATTCTTTACACCGATTGCTCTAGTAATAAAGTTTTTGTTTGGGTGAACTAAGGCTTCATCTTCTGTAATTTCACCACGACTTACCATTTCTTGAACTAAAGAATGGTCCTTAGTTAGCTGATAAGCCTTATGATTACGAACAAGATAAGTTCTTGAGTCACCTATATGTACAATATGAAGAATATTGTCCCTTAGGAATACACACTCACAAGTAGTGCCCATTCCGATAAGTTCAATATTTTTTTGAGCTAAATTATAAACTTCAAGGTTTGCACCGGAAACTATGTTTGTAAGTAGTGCATATAGTTCTTCGTTTGTGAAATCACTGGTATATAGATTTTTCATTTCCCTAGCTATATATTCACAAGCAGTTGTTGAGGCTGTGTGGCCACCATTAGCACCACCCATACCGTCACAAACTACAGCCCATACTGCACCGTCACACATTCTTCCGGAAAGACAATAATCCTGATTATCGTTTCTGACAAGACCTTTATCTGTTTTACTATGTATATTCAAGATTACTTTCCTCCTTTCTTGTGCTTACCTTTTAGTTGTCCACAACTTGCATCAATATCGCTGCCTAAAGTTCTTCTTACAGTAGCAGTAATACCATATTTAGCAAGTACATTGGTAAATGATATTAACCTTTCTTTGTTACTCTTGCGATAATCATTACCTGTAACATCATTTACAGGAATTAGGTTAACATGACACAGCATACCTTTTATTAAATTACCAAGTATATTAGCTGCTTCGTCACTATCATTTACACCATCAATCATAGCATATTCAAAACTTACTCTACGATTGGTTTTATCTATATAATACTTGATGGCTTTCATAAGCTCATCAATGTTATAAGCATCGTTAATTGGCATTGTTGCACTTCTCATTTTATCAGTTGGTGCATGGAGAGAAACAGAAAGTGTAATCTGTAACTTTCTATCAGCCAAATCATAAATTCGTGGAACAATACCACAGGTTGACAAGGTAATATGCCTTTTCCCTATATTCAGTCCATCATCTGATGAAACCAAATCAAGGAACTTCATTACATTGTCATAGTTATCAAGTGGTTCACCCATACCCATAAGAACAATATTGGAAATTCTTATGTTAAGGTCTTTTTGGGCTGATTCTATCTGGGCAATCATTTCACCGGCAGTAAGGTTTCTTGTAAAACCTTGCTTACCTGTTGCACAGAACTTACAACCCATCTTGCAACCTACTTGAGTTGATATACAGATTGTGTGTCCGTGGTGGTAACTCATCACAACAGACTCAACACACTGCTCATCATTAAATTTAAACAAATACTTAACTGTACCATCATACCGTGAAATTTGCTTTTTTTCAATATATGCAACAGAAATGTAACAATATTCACTTAACTTTTCTTTTAAGTCCTTTGGTACATTCTTCATTTCATCAAAGGAAGTTACACCTTTGTTTATCCATTGGAAAATTTGTTTTGCTCTAAACTTTGGGCAATTTAATGATGAAATAAGCTCTTCAATTTCTTGTAAATTCATTGATTTTAAATCAGTCATTTAATCACCCTTTCTCAGTATTGCAAAGTAGAAACCATCTGAATTATTAGTTTGTGGGAACAATGAACATTCATATTCATTTTCCTTTATGGTTCTTTTAATATTCTTTGGGAGAATTAACTTCTCACCTACAAAATCTTTATGTTCACTTAGGAATTTTTCTACTAAAAGATTGTTTTCTTTTGGGTTAAGGGTACAAGTGGAATACATTAATTTTCCACCGTTTCTTACTAGATTAGCAGATGAACATAAAATTTTATACTGTATTTCTGTTAAGTCATTATTAACTATATTATCTTTATATCTGATTTCCGGTTTTCTGCGAAGTAATCCAAGTCCTGAACATGGAACATCACAAATAACTATATCGGCAACATTCTCTTCATCAAATGAAGTTGCATCATTAATTTTAGTATTTATAATACTTATTTCTAACCTTTTAGAAGTGGAATAAATCAGCTTGATTTTATGTTCATAAAGGTCATAAGAATTTATCTTACCTTTATTATTCATTAGGATTGCACCAGTAAAGGACTTACCTCCGGGTGCTGAACAAACATCATACACAACATTATTTTCTTTAGGTGATAATGTTGTTAATGCTATATTTGAAGAAAGGTCTTGTATGTAAAATTCTCCGTACTGAAAGGCTTTAATATTTTCTACCGAACCTGTATTTTTCAGAGTAATTACATTTTCTAAAATAGACTTTTCAGCAATAATATTTTCTTCTCTAAGATTTTCAATTAAAGTATCTTCATCAGTTAAAAGTGTATTAACTCTGGCATATAGTGGAGGTCTGCCATCTACTGAATTTAGCATATGGGTAGTTACCTTTTCGCCATAACTGTCAAGCCATAATTTAATAATATCTTCCGGAACAGAATACTTAACTGAAAGTAATTTTGTTTTGTCTTTAATTTTACTTAAATCACACTTGGTTTCTGCTCTTGAGATACTTCTAAGAATACCGTTAATGAAACCTGATGACTTAAAAAGTCTTAAATTCTTTGCAAGTTGTACTGCCTCGTTAACAGATGCATTATCCGGAACTTTGTCCATATAAAGCATCTGATAAACTGACATTCTAAGGATTACTAAAGTTTTGGTTTCTATTTTCTTTAGTCTTACAGAAGAAAAGCTACGGATTACATAGTCAAGAGTTATCTTCTTTTCCAGTACTCCGTAAATAATTGCTGAGGCAAAAGAAGAGTCTAGCTTATTAAGATTATTCTCTTTTAATGCTTTATTCACTGCAATTGAACTGTAGGACTCTTCAGTTTCAATTTTATAAAGCACATCAAATGCTACTCTTCTTGGGCTTTTCATCTATTATCTTCTCCTATTATTTGCAATAAAAATAAGTCTTAGTAATTGTAGTAAAGCAGTTGCTGCTGAAGCAACATAAGTCATAGCGGCTGCTTGTAAAACTTTCTTTGTACCTTCATATTCTTCAGGGTAAAGTAGGTTAGTATCTCTGATACACTTTAATGCTCTTCTTGATGCATCAAATTCTACAGGTAAAGTTACGAAAGTAAAAAGAACTGATGCTGAGAAGAATATGATACCTAGCCATAAGCAGAATGAAAACTGTGTTGGCAAAAATAAACCTACTAAGAAAAGTATCCATCCTAAGCTAGAACCTACCCTAGCAATTGGCACAATAGCACCACGAATTTTGTTTGGTACATAACCTGTAGCGTGTTGTACTGCGTGACCTGCTTCGTGACAAGCAACACCTACTGCTGCAACAGAAGCTACATTATAAACACTATCGGAAAGTCTGATAACATTTGTTCTTGGGTCAAAGTGGTCTGTTAAATTACCTGCAACTTGCTCAATACGAACACCATGAACACCATAATGGTTTAAAACATACTCAGCTGCTTGAGCACCTGTCATACCACGCATATTCCTTACATTGCTATACTTGCTAAAATTACTGTTTACTTTGACCTGGCATATAAGTGACAAAATAAGGCATGGTAGCATAAATACAATATATGTCCAGTCAATACCATAAAAGTAATGATACATAATTTATTCTCCTATAACTGTGCCTTTTTCAAGTTTATGACCTTGTAAAAAAGCTTTAGAATCCATCTTTTTTTTGCCCTGTAGTTGAACAGTATTTACAACAACTGCACCTTCACCACAAGCAATAGTAAGTGGATTTGTGTTTAAAATTTCACCGGGTTTACCTTTACCCTCTGTAAGTCTTGTTTCAAAGATTTTTAGGACTTTGCCATTAAGTTTTGTTGAGGCAACAGGCCATGGTGAAAGTCCCCTAACTTGGTTATGAACTTGTAAATTAGTCTTTGAAAAATCAATATTACACATTGACTTATCAAGCATTTTTGCATATGAACTTTTACTGTCATCTTGCTTGATAGAATGAAGTTCACCTTTTTCTGCTTTTTCAAGTGTATCAAGGATTAGCTTACCACCCATTTCTGCCAATGTATCAAAAACTTTACCGGCAGTATCGTTGATGCCGATTTCATATTCCTTAGTTTCAAGAATATCACCGGTATCAAGACCCTTTTCCATATACATTGTTGTAACACCGGTAACTTTGTCACCGTTTAAAACGGACCACTGAATGGGTGCTGCACCTCTGTACTTTGGGAGTAAAGAACCATGAACATTGATACAACCATACTTTGGAATATTCAAAATATTTTCAGGTAAAATCTGTCCATAAGCAACAACAACAATTACATCAGGGTTAAGTTCCTTAATAATTTCATAGCTATCGCTATCCTTTATTTTTACCGGTTGATAGACAGGTATTCCTAACTTTTCAGCACAAACCTTTACATCAGGTGGTGTTAGTATCATTTTTCTGCCTACCGGTTTATCCGGCTGAGTAAAGACAGCTTGTACAAAATGAACTTTTGCAATGTTTTCTAATGATGGAACTGCAAAGTCCGGAGTACCCATAAAAACAACATTCATTAGCCTAACTCCTCTGGGTCTAACATTCTAACAACAATATCCTTAAATACAATACCGTTTAGATGGTCAATTTCGTGACAGAAAGCCTTTGCTAAAAGTTCTTCACCTTCCATTTCAAAGAAATTACCGTTACGGTCTTGAGCCTTTACTTTTACATACATTGGACGCTTAGTGATACCGTATTCTCCGGGGAAAGATAGACAACCTTCTGCAGTTTCTTGTTCACCACTTGTTTCAATAATTTCAGGGTTAACAAGTTCAATTACACCCTCACCAATATCAATAACAACAACTCTTCTTAGCATACCAACCTGTGGACCTGCAAGACCTACACCGTCAGCTTTGTGCATTGTTTCAGCCATATCATCAAGAAGTGTTGCCAACTTATCGTCAAACTTCTCTACATTTCTACATTTCTTATGAAGAATCTCGTCTCCATCTTTTACAATATTTCTAATAGCCATACTCATTCACCTAATTAAAAGACAGTGGATTTATATCTACTGTTATACCTATATTTTTAAATTCCTTATTCTTAGAAAATTCAAGTAATGTTTCCTTAATAACACTACGGAAATCTTTTGAATTTCTACACTTAATTATAGTCTTGTATCTATATTTATTATTTACCTTATAAACATAGGCTTGGCTTGGTCCAAGCACCCTTAAAGGCATACTGCTATAATTAGTTTTAATTTTGTTAATTAAGGCATTTTGAAAGGCATTTGCACACTTTATTGTTGCACCTTCCATTATACCTTGATAACCTATAAGACAAATGTCGGAAAAAGGAGGATAAAGCAGAGCTTTTCTCACTCCTATTTCACCTTTATAAAATGTATCATAGTCTTGCTTTGCCGATAGACCTATAACATAATTTTCCGGTGTTGAAGTTTGGATAACTGCAACACCCTTTGAGTCACCTCTGCCGGATCTACCAACTACTTGAGTTAGCAGAGAAAATGCCCTTTCGTAACTTCTGTAATCATCAGAATAAAGCATTTGGTCGGCATTGATAACACCTACCAATGTTACATTTGGAAAGTCAAGACCTTTAGCTACCATTTGTGTACCGATAAGAATATCATATTCACCATTTGCAAAAGCAGTAAGTTTTGTTTCATAACTACTTTTTGTCATTGTGGCATCAGCATCCATCCTTAATACTCTTGCACTTGGAAACATATCAACAAGTTCTTGTTCTGCTTTTTGAGTACCTGCACCACTAAACTTAAGTGTATGCTGATGACAGTCCGGACACTCATCCGTATAAGGAACTGAATGGCCACAATAGTGACACATCATTCTATTGTTTGCACTATGGTATGTCATAGAAATCGAACAATTGGGACAAGTTACAACTTGACCACAACTTCTACAACTTAAAAATGTATTGTATCCTCTTCTGTTAAGAAGAATAATGGACTGTTTTTTATGAATTAAGTTACTTGAAATAAGTTCTTTTAGTGTTGTTGAATAGTTACTAAAATTACCTTTCATTTGTTCTTCATTCATATCAACAACAGAAACTTGTGGTAATGTTGCTTTACCATATCTTTCTGTTAATTTTACAAGATTATAAATTCCTTTTTCAGCCATATAAAAGCTTTCTACACTTGGTGTTGCTGAAGAAAGAAGTAACAAAGCATTGTGTTTATAACACCTAAACTTTGCAATATCTCTTGCGTTATATCTTGGTGTTTGTTCGGATTTATAGGAACTTTCTTGTTCTTCATCCATAACAATCAAACCGATATTTTTTAGTGGGGCAAAAACTGCACTTCTTGTACCCAGAACAATTTTTGCATCTCCTCTACTGACCCTTTTATATTCATCAAGTCTTTCGCCTATTGATAAACCACTATGGAATACTGCAACATTGTCACCAAACCTTGAGGTAAATATTTTAATTAACTGAGGTGTTAATGCAATTTCAGGTACCATTAAAATTGTACCCTTATTGTCATTAAAGCACTTTTCAATTAACTTCATAAATACTGAGGTTTTGCCACTACCGGTAACACCATAAAGTAAAGAAACTGAAGCTTTGTCATCACAATATTTACTGTATAAATTATCAAAAGCAGACTGTTGTGATGGGCTTAAAACCACTTCATCTTTCTTTACATCTGAAACAGTATAAGGTATTCTCATCACTTCATCAGTAAAGTACCTTGCAATCTTTTTCTTAACTAAAGAATCGGTTACTGACTGGGTGTAGCCTGTATAGTAACAAACTTCCTTTACAGAAGCTTTATCCACAACAGTTAAAAGTTCTGCAACTTTCTGTTGTTTTGGTGTTAACTTATAATCATTAATATCAACATCATCACAAAGTGACACCATTTTTACTGTTGCATCTTTAGTTTTTCTAAAGGCATCATCTTCTCTATTTACTACACCTTGACGGTAAAGTTTATTAAGGGAATTTTCTCCTATAGAAAAAACATTTAAGATTGTTTCTTTTTTTACCGGTTTATTCTCTGATAAAAGATAATCATAAATTTCTCTTTCATAGTCAGTTAGAGAATTTAGTACATCATCATTAACCTTTACTGCTGTATAAAATGTAGAAATATTATAATTTATTCCTACCGGTAGCATTACCTTTACAGAGTCATAATAAGTACAGAAATATCTGTCATGGATAAAATTTACTGTATCAATCATTTCTTGGGTAAAGATAGGCTTATCATCTAGTAATGATGAAATTTCTTTTAGATTTTCTTCTTTACCATAAGACAAAGACAAAATCATTCCTTGACGAAATCTATCTCCTCTGCCAAAAGGTACAAGAACTCTCTGTCCAACTTTTACATTAGACAAATGATCCGGTACTTTATAGCTAAAGAGTCTGTCAAAACCGTAAGTAGTATTATCTACTGCAATTCCTGCAATGAGGAATTCATCATTCTTCATCTTCTGGTTCAAGTAGGTTGTACTTGTGATTCTTAAAATCTTCGATAGCAAGAAGAACCGGCTTTTCGTCAGTAATTATACCCTGTTCTTCAAATTCCTGTGCAATTTCTCTTGCTCTCTTTGCTACACCGATTACTAGTGCATAACGACTTTCCTTACCTGATAACATATCATCTACTGAAGCTAAACGCATAATTATATCTCCTTTTTATAAATTAATTATTCCTTTTTTCTTTCTCTTTTTTTACTATATCAATAACTTGATTTACTGCATCTTCAACCTTGTCATTAACAACCTTAACATCATACTTTGGAACAAACTGTTTTTCAAATTCCACTGCTGAAAGACGTTTCTTGATAACCTCTTCGGTTTCGGTATTTCTGCCACGAAGTCGAGATTCAAGTTCTTCTAATGATGGTGGCACAATAAAAATACTAAGTGCATCAGGTCGCTTATCCATCATTTGAAGTCCACCTTGAACTTCGATTTCAAGAAATACATCAAGACCTTTCTTTAGCATTTCTTCAACAGGTTTCTTAGGTGTTCCGTAATAATTATCAGAATACTGAGCATATTCAAAGAACTCATCATTCTTAATCATTTCTTCAAATTCTTCTTTTGAAATGAAGTAATATTCTCTACCGTTTACTTCTCCCGGTCTCGGAGCTCTTGTAGTAGCAGAAACAGATAGTCGGAAATTATCTTCTTTCTTTAGCATTTCCTTCATAATTGTTCCCTTACCTACTCCGGAAAAACCGGAATAAATAATAAGTAGTCCTTTGTTATTCATCGCTTTGTTCACCCTCCAATCTGTTACCTATTGTTTCAGGAGAAATAGCAGAAAGTACAACATGGTCACTGTCTGTAATAATAACTGCTTTACATCTTCTGCCGTAAGTAGCATCAATAAGCATACTTTTCTGCTTACTATCCTGAACAATTCGTTTTATAGGAGCAGAATCAGGACTGACTACAGAGATGATTCTGCTTGAATTAACTAAATTACCAAATCCAATATTAATAAGTTTCATAAAGCACCTTTATTCAATGTTTTGAATTTGCTCTCTAATCTTTTCAATTTCAGCCTTAATATCAACTACCATATGAGATAGTGTGCTGTCGTTAGCTTTACTACCGATAGTATTGGCTTCTCTATTCATTTCTTGAATAATAAAGTCAATCTTTCTACCGATTTCACCATCGCTATTCATAAGTAATTTTAGCTGGTCAAAGTGACTTCTTAGACGAACAGTTTCTTCATCAACTGCAACCTTATCTGCAAAAATTGCAACCTCTGTTAAAATTCTCTGTTCATCAAAATCAGCACTACCTAAAAGTTCTTCAATTCTTTCTTTTAGTCTGGATTCATAATCTTTTACTCTTTCAGGTGACTTTTCTTCAATCTTTGAAACAATAGAAAGGATAGTTTCGGCTCTTGACATAATGTCAGCCTTCATCTTCTCTCCTTCTACTTCTCTCATCTTAATAAAGTTATCAAGTGCTACATCAAGAACTTCCTTAACTGCATTCCAAACTTCTTCCTCATCTTCAGGTGCTCTGTGTACTTGGAAAATATCGTTGTACTGAGCAACAGTAGAAACAGAAATATCATCTGCTACACCATAGTCTGTTGAAAGTTTCTTTAGTGCATTAATGTAACCTTGTGCTAAACTTGGGTTAATCTTTACAATTGACTCTGTGTCTTCCTTTTGGCTTAAAGAAACATAAACATCAATTTTACCTCTGCTAACCTTTTCTTTAATATAAGACTTTAACTTTTCTTCAAGAAAGTTATAGCCTCTTGTTGTACGGCAATTAAATTCATAGTAACGGTGGTTTACACTCTTGATTTCTACTACAATATCTCTGCCGTCAACAGTTGCTTCGTGTCTTCCGAAGCCTGTCATTGAACGAACCATTATTATAACCTCGTATATTAATTAAAAAATTCATTTTATACATATATGGGCATTTCGTATTTGCATAGTACCCTATATTGTATTTAATACCTATTATAGCAAACATTCAAGAGTATAACGCACTTTTGTAACCAAATTGTAATATATATTTTAAGCATTTTTCTAAACAAGAATAACAAATAAATATATTTGCATTTTTCCTATATTTGTGATATAATTTTAAGGCAAATTTTAATATAAGGGATGATATAAATGTCAGGACATAATAAATGGAGTACCATTAAGCAGAAGAAAGGCAAAAATGATGCTGCCAGAGCAAAGGTATTTACAAAGATTGGTAGAGAACTTATTGTTGCTATTCGTGACGGTGGTTCTGCTGACCCTAATGTAAACTCAAAACTTCGTGATTGTATTGCTAAGGCTAAGGCTGCTAATGTTCCTAATGACAACATTGAAAGAATTATTAAAAAGGCTGCATCTTCTAATGAAGGTGACAGCTATGAATCTGTTACATATGAGGGTTACGGCCCATCAGGTATTGCTGTAATTGTTGAGGCTCTTACAGATAACAGAAACAGAACAGCCGGTGAAGTTCGTCACTACTTTGATAAGTTTGGTGGCAATATGGGTACACCGGGTTGTGTTGGTTTTATGTTCTCAAAGAAAGGTGTTCTTGTTGTTGAAAGAGAAGACTTTGACAAAGATGAAGACACTGTAATGGAAGAAGCTCTTGAAGCAGGTGCTTCTGACTTTGAGGCTGATGAAGACATCTTCACAATTTACACAGAGCCAGATGACTTCTCTGCTATTCGTGATGACCTTGCTGCTAAGGGTTATGAATTTGTATCTGCTGAAGTTGAAGAAGTACCATCAACATACACAAAGATTGAAGATGAAGAAACTAAGGCTAAGATGCAGAAGATGCTTGATATGTTTGAAGAAAATGATGACATTCAGAATGTTTGGCATAACTGGGAAATGGACTAATTAGTTTTTGAATTACATCTATTTCAATAATTTAGGACGGTTAAATATAAATAACCGTCCTTTTCTTTTGTCTTTAAATTTTAAAAGTATGAATAATTATTAGTAGTTATAAAATAATTATAATATAGTAAAGCATAAAAAAGCCACAACTGTAAAAGTTGTGGCTTTAGATTTAAACATTCTTATTTAGCTTTTGTTGTTTGAGTTGCAGCCTGTGTAGCAGTTTCTGTTGATGGTGCAGTTGTTGTAGTAACTGTTGTGATACCTTCAGGCTTCTTTTCACCGTCTTTATAGAACTGAGCAGAACCTAGGATTGACTCACTAAACATTGTCTTGTTATTCTTATCAACAATAGTTAGGATACCGTCCTTTAGTTTATATTCAAGAGTTGCCTTATTCTTATCTTTATCAGTAACACCCTTAAATGTTAGCTTACCATTTTCAGCAGAATAAGCATAGTAGTATGTTGAGTCCATACCAATATCACTGTTACTTGCATGAACAGTCATAATACCGTTATCCTTGATTTCAATGTCGCAATCTAGCTGATACATACCATAGTAATAAGAAATCTTGTATTCTGTATTCCATTTACCGATAAGGTCCTTATCAGTCTTGTAGTCCTTCATAGACATTTCATCATAACCGGGATTTTTGTCTTGGTTCATTTCAATTGTCTGAGACTCAACCTTTTTACCTGTTGACTGGTCTGTATAAGCATCCTGAGTTAACTTAAGTGTTGCGTTACCAAATAGCTTAACACCTGTTACTTCGTATGTAAGTTCTGAATTACCGATAGTAATCTTTTTCTTATCGCCACTGGTTGATAGCTTATATTCACCCTTAGACTGTTCACCCTGAACATTCATATAGTAAGTACCCTTACCGTTAGAATCTGCTTTTTCAAATGTGTAATATACTGCAATCTTCTCAACTTCATCAGCAGTTGAAGATGCTGAACTGTTGTTCTCTACTTCTCTCATCCATGTACCTGTGATTGTCTTTGAACCAAAAATCCAATAAACACCAAAAGCAATAAGTGCTACTAAGAATACACAAATTGCAATAAAGATACTTGGGTGAATGTACTTAAATAGGAAGAACTTTTTCTTTGGTTCTTCTGTTGGTGCAGTAGTTTCCAGTGGTTCACCATCTGCATTTGTTAATTCACCGAACTGTGATACATAACCACCGTTTTCGTCTACACCGTTAGTTTCCTTAGCTGAGGTATTTTCCTCAACTAGGTTTTCATTGTTGATATTGTTTTCGTTATTATCCATTAGAATATTCCTTTCAAAAATTTTGCTATATACTACTATACAATATTATTCTCAATAAATCAACATTTTTATTTTTATATATATTGATAAAGTTATAACAATTTAATAAAAATCCAAAAAACTTATTGATAGAAGGTTGATTTTGTGGTATATTTTTAAGCAAGGAAATATGTTCCTTAAAGAAAAAGCAACTCATAAAGGAGAAACTTGAGATGGATTCTAACACTTTATACAATGTATGGTGCGAAAACGCCAAGGAAGATAAAGATTTAATTGAAGAATTAGCTGCAATTAAAGGCAATGAAGATGAAATTTACGAAAGATTTTACAAGAACCTAGAATTTGGTACTGCCGGTCTTAGAGGGGTTATCGGTGCAGGTACTAACAGAATGAACATTTATGTTGTTCGTCAGGCTACTCAGGGTCTTGCAAACTATGTAAATAACATTGGTGGTGGTGCAGTTGCAATTAGCCACGATAGCAGAATTAAAGCTGACCTATTTATGAATGAAGCTGCTAAGGTTCTTGCTGCTAACGGCATTAAGGCATATATCACCAGTGAACTACAACCAACACCTGTTCTTTCTTTCCTAGTAAGACACTTTGGTTGTAAAGCAGGTATTATGGTTACTGCTTCTCATAACCCTGCAAAATATAATGGTTATAAAGCATATGGTAGTGACGGTTGTCAGATGACAGACAATGCTGCCGGTGCAGTTTATGATGAAATTCAAAAGATTGATATGTTCACAGGTGTTAAGACTATGGACTTTGACAAGGCAGTTGAAGAAGGTCTTATTGAATATGTTAATGATGATGTATATACAGAATACCTTGCTAATGTTAAAGAACAGCAGGTAAATGAAGGTCTATGTGCTGACTCAGGTCTAAAGGTTGTTTACACACCACTTAACGGTACAGGTAACAAGCTGGTTAGAAGAGTTCTAAAGGAAATCGGTATTAATGATGTAACAGTTGTTCCTGAACAGGAAATGCCTGACGGTAACTTTACAACTTGTCCTTACCCTAACCCTGAAATCAAGGAAGCTCTACAGTTAGGTCTTGATATGTGTGAAAAGGTTAAGCCTGACCTACTACTTGCTACTGACCCTGATGCTGATAGAGTTGGTATTGCAGTTCCTGATAATGGCACATACAGACTAATTACAGGTAACGAAACAGGTATTATGCTAACTAACTACCTACTAAGCGTTAGAAAAGAAAAAGGCACATTACCTAAAAATCCTATCGTTGTAAGAACTATTGTTACTTCCCTACTAATTGATGAAATCTGTAAGAAGTACAACTGTGAACTAAAGAAAGTTCTAACAGGCTTTAAGTACATTGGTGAAGTTATCCTAAGACTTGAAGAAAAGAATGAAAAAGAAAGATTTGTATTTGGTTTTGAAGAAAGCTACGGTTATCTTGCAGGTACTTATGTAAGAGATAAGGATGCTGTTGTTGCTTCAATGCTAATCTGTGAAATGGCTGCTTATTACAGAAAGCAAGGTAAGACACTTGCTAATGTAATTGATGAAATTTACAAAGAATACGGCTATTACAGAAACACAACACTTTCATTTGAATTTGATGGTGCCAGTGGTATGAAGAAGATGAAGGAAATTATGGATAATCTTCGTGAAAACCCACTAAAGACTGTTAACGGTGAAACTGTTAAGAAAATTTACGATTACCTAAAGAGTGAAGAAAAAGATGTTGCTACAGGTGAAATCACACCTATTGACCTACCAAAGTCAAATGTACTTCACTTCTGCTTAGGTGGTAATGCAGTTATCATAAGACCTAGTGGTACTGAACCAAAGATTAAGCTTTACATTACTTCTATCGGTAAGACAGAAGAAGAATCAGTCGAAATTGGTAACAAGATTGCTGATGATGTTAAGGCTCAGTTAGGTCTAAACTAATTTAATTAATCATAAAATTATGGCTATGTAGAGTTTCTACATAGCCTATTTTTGCGTATAAAAAGGTGGCTGATTACAGCCACCTTAATTTATTATAAATATAAAATTTAGAATTTTGTAATCTTGGTTAAACCTACTGAAGTGATTATTAGTGTCAAAAGCTCTGCCACTGCAAAAGCTAACCACACACCTGTCATACCGAATAAAATTGACATAACAACTGCCGAAAGTATAATCAGTACAAAACCTCTTGCCATTGATGTTGCAAATGCCCACTTAGGAAAATTTGTTGCACTGAATATACCTGAACCTACTACATTTAAACCTGCAAATATAAAGCCTATTGAATATAATCTTAAACCTACTACTGCATACTTTTCAAGTAATAGATTATTTTCACTGTTAAACATACCAACAATAAAATCTGTAAACACAAAGATAAGTAAAATCATTATTGCCGACAGTAACAAAGAAGTTATAATACTCAGTTTTCTTAAAATTTTTATATCGTCTTTATCACCTTTACCGTAATGTTCGCTAAATAAAGGCTGACTACCTTGTGATACACCATTAAATACGGAAATTCCCACAAGAGAAACATTTGCTACGATACCGTAAGCTGCAACACCTGTGTTACCTGTTAAACCTAAAATAAGGAAGTTGAATACTATTGTGATAACACCTGATGAAATTTGTCCTACAAATGAGGATATACCAACCTGACAAGAATAAACAAGCTTCTTAAATGATGGTTTCTGTGGCTTTAATGATGTTGTATTTTTCTTTGAAAAGATATGGATAAAGCAAATCATTACACCTACTATCGGTGACAATGCAGTTGCTAGGGCAGCGCCTTCCATACCCATATTTAGTGGGAACATTAGCACATAGTCAAATATAATATTAAACAAACTACTGAATAATGTTGCTGACATTGCTATTGATGGTGAACCGTCATTTAAAACAAATGCATTGAAAATATGATTCCAAATAAAAAATGGTGCAAATGACATAAATATCATTGTGTAACCTCTTCCCACTTCTACAATGGTACTGTCACCACCCATAATAGAAACAACTTGTCCCGGAAAAAATAAACCTATTAATGAAAATATAAGACCTATAGTTGTTCCCCAAAACAGTGCATTAAAGAAATAATTTGTTTTACTTTTTGAGCCTTTATTTTTATTAATAGAAAATCGTATTGCTGAACCAACACCAATCATTGCACCTATTGCAAAAATAAAGCTATATATAGGCAACACAATATTTAGAGCCGTAATACCGTTAGCACCAACTGACTCTGAAATAAAAAAAGTATCTGCAAGAATATATAGTGACATGCCTATCATTCCCAAAACATTTTGAGAAACATATCTTACAAATTTCTTGGTAACACTTTTGTTATTACTTTTTGCTATGGTCATATAATCCCCCATTCCATAGTAACTGATTGTAACACAATTAAACAAGAATATCAACATAAATTTACTGTCCCATTTATGGTATTGACTTTATAGAACAAATGTTCTATAATTATATAGAACAAAGGAAAGGAAAAGCAAAATGAGAACAATATTACACAGTGATTGCAATGGTTTTTATGCCAGTGTAGAGTCTTTACTACATCCGGAATACAGAGATAAGCCACTTGCCGTTGCAGGTGATGCCGAAAACAGGCATGGTATTATTCTAGCTAAAAATGAACTTGCCAAAAAATATTTTGTAAAAACCGGTGATGCTATTTGGCAAGCAAAAAATAAGTGTCCTGAACTTGTTGTTATTGAACCACACTTTGACCAATATATGAAATTCTCAAAATTGACTAAGGCTATGTATGCTGAATATACCGATAGAGTTGAGTCCTTTGGTTTAGATGAGGCATGGCTTGATGTTACCGGTTGCAATAGAAGTGGTTATGAAATTGCAAAAGAAATTAACGAAAGAATTAAATATGAACTTGGAATTACTGTTAGTATCGGTGTTAGCTTTAACAAAATTTTTGCAAAGCTAGGCAGTGACTACAAGAAACCTGATGCTATAACTAAGATTGATATTGACGGTTATGACGGATACAAAAACAAGGTGTGGCCTCTCCCTTGCGAGGACTTACTTTATGTTGGCAGAGCAACTAAAAAGCATTTACACACTATCGGTATATACACAATTGGCGACATTGCAAATTGTCCTGTAGAGATACTTAACAGTAACTTAGGCAAAATGGGTGAAGTTCTACACACCTTTGCAAATGGTCTTGACTCTTCTCCTGTTGCACAATTTGATGAAAGACCTGATGTAAAATCTATCGGTAACTCTACAACCACACCCAGAGATTTGGAAAATTATTCTGATGTAAAAATGATTGTACAAATACTAAGTGACAGTGTTGGCAGGAGAATGAGAGAATTAGGCTTTAGGTGTAAAACTGTCACTATATCTATTAGAGATAAAGACCTTTTCTCTTTCACTAGGCAAGGTCAGCTAAAGAATTTCAGCAGTTGTACCGGTGATATTCGTGACAAGGCTTTGGAATTATTTAGAAACAACTATAACTTTAGAAAACCTATACGGTCAATCGGTGTATCTGTTAGTGGGCTTATTGGTGACAATTCACCATTCCAGCTATCTTTCTTTGAGGATAACAACAAGGATATTAGAGATGAAAAGCTGGATAAGACACTTGATTCACTAAAAAATAGATTTGGCAACTATGCAGTACGCCCTGCCTTTTTGATGAAAGACAAAAACCTTACTTTATTAAATCCAAAAGATGACCATATTATTCACCCTGTAGGATTTTTTTAATGGAGAAATTTTATGAAAGAATATGTTAGCGTTACGGCAAAATTTGATGAAGATGGAAGTTTGTTACCTTTGGTGATAAACTGGGATGATGGCAGAAAATATAAAATTGACAAAATCACCGATATTCGTTTTGCAAGTTCCCTTAAAAGTGGTGGTGTTGGTGTTAGATACACCTGTCAAATTATGAACCACACAAGGTATTTATATTTAGAAAGTAACCGATGGTTTGTTGAAAAATAATTTTACACTATATTGGGAATGAATAACTATGTTGTTAAGTCAAAATAGCATCAATCAAATTATATTGAAAACTCAGTAACTAATTGACTAAACACAATAAATCATATAGAATTATATTGTTTTTAAGTGTGATATAATATTAAAAAATGGTAACTAAAAGGAGAAAACAACTATGTCAGTACTTACAGTACCAATAAGAGGGTCATTTGAAGTTTCACCTGATAAAGTTGAGCTTTTTAAAAAGGAAACTAAAGATTTTAATGGTAGACAAATTGCATTAGAAAGATTAAATAAACATAGTAAAGGTGATGTTGTTTGGGATTTGAAAAAGTAGAAAAATAATAATATTGTTTCAAGGTATTTACTCAGTTAATATTAAATTAATTGATTTATTAGGTATAGAAAAGGTGCAGTAAAAATTACTGCACCTTAGTTTTTATAAATATTTATTTAGTTAAATGACACTGTATAATCATCAACATAAACTGTAACACCTACCGGATTACCGGCATTATCGAAGTAAATATTGCCGTCATATGAACCTAAAGTAATTGAATTACCGTCAATTTCGTAATTACCACTTTCGTTAGCTACATTACCAACCTTTAAAGTGTAAGTACCGTTACTATTTAGTGATAAAGAAACATCACCCTTTAGTTCCTTAGAAAAGTCATCAGAAATAACATCACCATCAGGAGTAATGCACTTATATGGTGCAAATGAAGCAGTTACACCACTACCGGTACCGGAATTAGGAGCAGTTGTTGGTTCTGCTTCTGTAGTAGTTGGCTCTGTTGTTTCTTCCTCGGTAGTAGGCTCTGTAGTTTCTTCTGTTGTAGGTTCAGTTGTATATTCTGTAGTATCTTCTTCAGATGTAGAATATTCTTCTGAAGTTGTAGTTACTGTAGTTGTAGAAGAAGTAGTAGTTGAAGTAGTTGTGTTATCACTTTTATTTTTGCCGCAGCTATTGAGAACTATAACAACTACAACAATAATAAGTACAACTGCTGCTGCAATCAAGCCGATAATAAGAGACTTTTTGTTGTTATTTTTCTTCTTAGGTGAACCATATGTATCTGTACGAGAAATAATAGGTTTTGGTTCATCATCAACCTGACCCATATCATAATCATCTTTATAGTTAGCTTTATCTGCTTGAGAATAGCTACTGATTTCTTCATTATCCTGATTATCACTGGAAAAGTCATCACCATAATCATCATTACTTAGTGAATGTTTTGAAACATATTCACCGGTATTTTGATTATCACTTTTACTGTTAAGGTTAAAGACCTTTGTTTTGTCTAAACCATCATTAAGGTCATTAATATTGACCTGTTCATCATCATAAGGTCTTTTATTGTCACTCATTCTTTTCACTCTCTTTCTCTTCTATCATTTGTAATAGAACATCCCTTTTAATCATTTTACCTTTATGGAAAATAAAGTCCTCTTTACTTTTCTTAACTTTTTCTACATCAACATCACTAAAGTCTTCTTTGGACTCATTGCGTAGTTGAGCTAACTTTTCTTCTGTACTTTTTCTATCGTGAACTAAATCAGCTTTACCTGTAATCATCATCATCATATTTTCTTGAATAAAAAAGTTAGATACAAGAGAAAATGATGCAGGATAAATCAGTAGTAACATAATAGCAGAAACCACTAAAACTGCCACACCGTTACCCATACAGAATATAAGTGGTGTTGCACAAATTGCAGTTAAAATTGCTAAAGAGAAAAGTGCAGCAAAGTTAACCTTTAGTTCACCGATGGCCATTAATGCACTGTTCTTGAGAATATCCTTTTCGGATAATTCAAAAGTTACTGTCATTAGTGGAATATATAGATACATAAAAAGTACCCACAAAGCAATTAAAATCTCTACCACAAGCATTACATACATTGAGCCACCAAGGACTTTTGCCATTCCTGCATAAAAAGAAAAAGAGAAAACTCCTATAGTAAACACAAAGTAAAGTATAATACTATGAATTAAAAATTGCCTATAATTTTCGGTTACACCACTAATAAAAGTTGTAAAAACATCTACATCTTCACCACGACCAAGGTTTCTTGTTACCTTGGTTACACCTGCATATAGTGGATAACATATAGGTATAACAAGTGTAGTAATAACAATGTTAAGTACTGAACCAAAGTTGTTACCTATAAGGTGTAGCAAAAAACCTACAATACCAAATGGTAAAGCAAAAAGTAAATTTGTAAAAATGATTTTATGTATTTTTCTAAAATAAATAGAAACTAGATTTTCAAAAGTAAATTTTTTTCTTTCTGTCGCCATTATAATTCCTTATCCTGAATTTTATATGTTAAAGAAGTGAAAATACAGTAACAAAAACAGTACCGAATCCACCACAGAACCAACCATTGCTATAAAAAGGCAAGTGGCTGAATCTTCAACAAATTCTCTTAATTCAAGAGAAATATTCTCTTTCTTGATAATCACCTTAAAAACATTTGCTGAAAGATGAAAGGTCTTTTCACCTTGTAAAGCAAGTGAAGCAGAAGAAACAAAAAAACCGGGTATCATAGCAAGCAGGAAAAATCCAAAACCCTTTAGACCACTGATTGAACATAAGGTTGTTAAGGATAGACCCATACCAAAACCTTTAAACATAGTAACAAGTGGTGTAAGTCCGTTGCCCCATGGACAAAATCCAAGTAAAAATATTGCCACAAAAAATATAAATATAGGGGCAAAATTACAACTAAACACACCCAAATAATCAAGACTTGCTCTACTTGTAAAATCAGTTGGAAATAAAAAGTCAAAGGACTTTTTAAATTCTAAATCGGTATTTACCCCGAAATATATACCCAGAATAAAACCTACTAAAATTGAAATAAGAAACATAGCAAAGATACCGTATCTTTTTATAAAGTAGGTTATGTTATTTTTTCTGTTGTGAAAATTTTTTGGTGATTTAATTTTTAAAACTATTCCTTTCATATATACCTCCATAAGTTGTCCTTATGTAAGAATATATATGAAAGGATTTATTTATTTATGATTATTTACCAAGCTCTTCTGCTCGATTTGTACAAGACTTCATAGCTTCTTTGATACCATCATAGAATTTGTAGTCTTCTAAAGTTTTTAGTGCTGCAAGAGTAGTACCACCCGGTGAAGATACTTTCTTAATAAGAGTATCAAGAGAGTCACCACTATCCTTAATCATAGCTGCACTGCCTTCTAGGGTAGCAACAATAAGGTTTAACGCACTTTCATAAGGAATGTTACACTCATTAGCATAGTCAGCCATTGCCTTTGCAAATAGGTAAATATATGCCGGACTACTGCCGTTTACTGCAATAATTTCATTCATATGATCCTCAGTAAACACTTCTACTGCACCATTAAGACCAAACATATCCTTTACTACAGAAAAGTCCTCATCACTGATATTATCTGATGGGCAAAGAGCAGTTGCACCTTTACCTAGTAGTAATGGTGTATTTGGCATAACTCTAACCATAGGACAATTGCATCCTAGGGCCTTTTGTACATAAGAAATTGAGATACCTGCTGCAATAGAAACAAAAATCTTTTCTTCGCTTACTGAGTCTTTAACACCACTAAGCACTTCTTCATAGTTCTGAGGTTTAACTGCTAAAACAATAATATTGCTATCAGTAACTACCTTAGTAGAAGTATCACAAGTAGTAACACCTTTTTCAGCCATTAGCTTAAGCTGATTTTCGTTAACATCAAAAACATTAATGTTTTCAGGTGCAACCACCTTATTCTTTAGCAGTCCGTTAATAATGGCAGTTGCCATATTACCTGCACCAATAAAACCTATTTTTTTATCCATTATTCTCTCTCCTTTTAGCTACAACCAAAGCTTGGGTTATGATATACACAACGATAATAGAAGTTGTTTTTATTCTTTTCACCATCACGGGTATAGTCACCGTAATAGTACATTTCACCTTCATCAATTCTTCTATACAATAGTCCTGCATAGCAACTGCCACCGGCATGATGGTAACAGAAAATATTGCTGATAAAGTCCTTGATAAACACATTCTTTAGGTCACGAGTACCTTTCTTGTTATAAGAAGTTACATTTAGATACTTGTAGTTAATATAACCAACTGCACCCTTACTGTCAATTACCTTATAATATTTTTTACTGTATATTGAAGCACCGGCAAGTTTAAGTGTAGCACCTTTGGAAATAGTTTTTACATTAGCTGAACTATCAGATGCAGACTTTTTCATAGAAACTTTCGCAGTTGTCTTAACCTTAGTTGGGTTGGAACTTGAACTTGGATATGAATGATTAACAAACATATTAATAATATCACTATCGTTGGATAAAATACCTGTACCACAGTTATATACAAGTGTAACTAAAGCATCAAATTGTCTTTGATTAAACTTTATTTTGTTGCCAAGTAGGAAATTATTTACCTTAGTAACATAACCATCAGTCTCTACAGAATCAACTAGATAAGCCATAGCTTCACTCTTGGTCATTCCGTTGTAGAATGAGTCACCTGAATAAATAACTCTACCATAACCAACAGTTAAGCAAGGGAAACTGGTTAATGGGTCAAACATAGCATTTGAAAGCAGACCTTCGTAGTTAGAGATAAAGTTAATAACACTGTTACTTGCGTGTCTTTCTTCACAAGAAGTTTCTGTATTGCTGGTAACCTTAGTTACAAAAGCTTTACCATAACTACCGACACTTTTTGACCAAGTACCGTTGTGTTGTGAATAAGCAACTACCTTGTACTTACCGGACTCAGTTAACTTTTTCTTACCTTTCCAAATGTAGTTGTTACCACTTTCGGATTTTTCTGTTGCTTTTACAGTATATTTTTTGCTACCGATTGTAACATCAAATTTAACTGCACTTCTGCTTTTATCTGTAATAGCAACAAATGTTACTGTGCTATTCTTTGGTGCTGAGTTAGGATTTGCATATGTAAACTTTACAGCTTCTGCACCCTTAACATCTAGCAAACAACTTGCCCAACCATAAGATGTTTTGCAATAAACAACTGCTTTACCGGCTTTCTTAGTTGTTACCAAACCATAATTTGTAACAGTAGCTACTGAATTATCTGAACTGGACCAACTTGCACCGGATGAAGAAGAAGTTAAATAAACTGATTTACCTTTAGTGATATTATATTTTTTATTTGAAATATTTACACTATTATTCTTTGCACGAACATTTACACTACAAGACAAAGAATTTGAACCAACACTGGCTTTAACTGTTGTTGAGCCATTTGCTTTACCATACAAAATACCTTCATCATCAACTGTTGCAACTTTAGAGTTACTTGAAGTCCACTTTATCTTTGAACTTGAAGTATTGCTATACTGAATACCGTAGTAACTGCCTTTATATACAGAGGCTGATGTACTCTTTAAAGTAAGAGGACCTTTTGTTACACCACCTGTAGATGGAGGTGTTGGTGATGTTTTTGTAGTTTTAAAATAAATGCTTATGTAAGATTTAGAAAGATAACCTGTTGAGCCGTTGTAACTTACCTTTGACCATGAAGAATTACCGTTATTGGACATATTCATTGTTGTGCCACTTGGAACAACAGTAATTACTCCGTAGGAAGTACCGGCACCTTTTCTTAAATTTACATTATCGGTAGTTTTACAAGTCATATAAACAGATGAGCCCTTAGTTTTGTTAATATGCTTTACCGGAACATAACCTGCTTTTCCTGAGCTGTCTTTACAATAAACCCAGCTACCACTACTATTCTTTTGAATGTAAAGTGCTTGTCCCTTTTTTATTTTCTTAACAACTTTACCTTTTGAACTAGCTGACTTTCTCATATTAAAATTACCGTTTGCAGTAACTTTATACTTGTTGCTATAAGCTGAAGAAGTTATAGGCATAACAAAAAAGGTTGAAATTACGATTATCATAGCCAGAAAAACACTAATAGCTTTTCTAGCTGAAAACGAATTATCCATTGAAATCACCCACTCATTGTTTAAAAAATATTTTTCTATACTTATCTATGTACTGAGCAACTGCTACCTTAATTGCAAAGTCATAAAGTATAAAAATCAAATTACCTGCTAATAGAAAAATTAAAGGAATGTTAACTCCAAAAACTTCAAATGCATCCTTTGGTAATGAAAAAACAAAAAGCATTAAGAAATAAACAGATACACAAGCAGCATTGAAAATTGCAAATTTTATGATATACTGAACCACTTTACTTTTTAGTCTTTCTATATAGCTTTTTACTACAGGATAATAACCAAAAAACAAAGTAAAGAACAGTGCTGCCTCTTTATCGGAAACAAACAAAATTGACATTATGGAGATTACTGCATAAACAAGCATTGACCAACCAAAACCAAATTCCAGGAAAATTGAAATTAGAAAAATTCCTGATAGAACCGGAAAGGCATATGTGCCAAAAGGAAAAATACCTGTAAACATCATAAGTGCTAAAGATACTGCAGAAATTACACCACCAATGGCAATTTTAAAGGCTTGAGTTTGTTTCATTAGCATCCACCACCACAGCAGTTACAACACATATCTGCACACATCATACCGGCACACATATCGCAACAACTACAGCCATACTGTTGATTAGGCTGATTATATGCACCACCTGCACCATACTGTCTTGCACGCATTATGTTCTGATAAGCTGCTGTATATTCAGGATTACCGGGATTCATTTGTACTGCCCTTTGGATATACTGAAAGGCTTGTTCTCCCCAACCTTTCTTTGAAGCAATCATACCCTTTAGGAAGTACCACTCAGCAATCTTCTGAGAATCTGCCATTGAATCCAACATTCTGTCAGCTTCATCAAGACTGTTTGTCATAATCAGCTGACGAACTCTCTGGAAAATTGGGTCAGATTCACCACCATAACCGGCACTTGAACCATATGATGATTGATTCTGAGAATTTTTGTTCTTTCTCATATCCATAATCATATCATATGCTTCGTTTATTTCTTTCATTTTTTCATCTGCAACATCTTTTAAAGGAGAATCAACATACTTATCAGGATGATACTTTTTTGCAAGTTTTCTGTATGCTGACTTTACTTCTTCATCAGTTGCTGTTTCTGGAATATCCAAAATTTTATACGGATTTGTTACCATTCTTTTCCTCCGAAAATAAAACTGTTCTCTGCTTTTGAGCTAGTCCTTTAAGCAAAATATTATCAATAATACCTTTATATAATGTAATATCAAGTAATTCAAAGGCATTATATGCTTGTGCTAATGACTGGTTCAAAATCTGAGAAATGTAGTTTTTGAAATTTTTTTCACCGTTATAATCCATTAATAAAAATGGATTATAGTTATTTTTCTCTCTATCTTCTTCTAAATCATCAGCAGCATCCATAAGGTAAATCCATCTACCTAAGTTATATCCCATTGTTTCTAAAATTAATTTTCTTGATTTGTCTTGTTCCTCATAAGACAAAACAGTCCTTAACATTTTAGCAGTAGGGTCTGCTGACATATCCAGCTGAACATTATCCATTGATTCAACTATAAATTGTTCTTTAGACATTGTTTCAACTGCATTATATATGTAAGGATATTTTTCTTTTGCTTTATTTGCCCATTTCTTTGCAATAGGTTTCAAAAATTTGTATGCTAATTTCTTAATACCCTTTGAGTCGGAAATGTTATCCACTATCTTAAAGTAAACACTTACAACAGAAAGTGCCGATGCTTTTGAAAGTGCATCTTCACCGTTCTTTATATAAGTACATTTCTTCAGTGGGTTACATCTACACATTTTCTTTTCGTAACCGGGACATTCACCGTTAAGTGAAAGCAAAAGCAAAGCATAAAAAGTACAATCGTAGGATAGTATAAACCTTGACAATTTGCTATATTCCGTGCCAAGTGTTCTACATAATCCACAGTAAACAGACTTGTACTCATTAAACTCTCGGACAAGCAGTTCGTCTTTATATATAGTAACATAACCAAACATACTGTCCACCTCAACATATAATTTATCTAGTTTATTATATCACATCTTTTGACATCTTACAATAGCTATATTACAAAAGGTTACGATAATATTGTAGTTTGTTACTAAAAAGTAACTTTTATTTCATTTAATATATACTTATTGTTAATTTATGTTCATAGAGATTTTTATAATTCTACATTGATTATTTGTTTATTAATAACAAATAAATGCAAGATATTTTATTTTAATTGCAATTTTACAAGTATTTTCAATGTATTTTCAATTATTTTTTATAATTTTGCAAGAAATAAAGTATTGACAAGCAAATTTTATTATGCTAAACTAAAATCAGACAAAGAGGTCAACTACCTAGAGGTAGTTTGCGTCTTTGTCTTTTTTTATTCTATTTCCATATTGAAAGGAGAACAAAAAATGGATAGGGGTAGTATAGCTTTTATGATGGTTTGCACTGCACTGGTATTTATTATGACACCGGCACTTGCATTCTTTTATGGAGGACTAGTAAGAAAGAAAAATGTAATTAACACAATGATGGCTACAATGTTCATTGCCGGTACTGCTGTACTGATGTGGGTACTATTTGGTTATTCACTATCATTTGGCGGTGACAATGGTGGTTTCATCGGTAACTTTGACTTCTTAGGTCTTAGTGGTGTTAGTATTAGTGAAAGCACAAGAGGTCTTGAAATTCCTGACCTACTATTCTGTGCATTCCAGATGATGTTCGCTATTATTACACCGGCACTTATTACCGGTGCAGTAGCAGGTAGAATGAAGTTTAAAGCTCTTGTACCATTCATCTGTTTATGGTCTTTACTTGTTTATTATCCTCTAGCCCATATGGTTTGGGGTGGTGGATTTATGGGAGCAGAAGTTGAAGGTGGTTCAGGTTTATTTGGAACAGGACTATACCTTGATTCTGTTGACTTTGCCGGTGGTAATGTTGTACATATCAGCTCAGGTGTTACCGGTCTTGTACTTGCTATTATTCTTGGCAAAAGAAGAGATTACCACAAAAACAGTTATCAGCCACACAACATTCCATTTGTTCTTTTAGGTGCATCATTCCTATGGTTTGGTTGGTTTGGATTTAATGCAGGTAGTGCTTTAGCTGCTAACGGTACTGCAGTTCATGCATTTATGACAACAGGTATTTCATCAGCTTGTGGTTTAATCTCATGGTTGATTATGGATATTATTACTGCTAAAAAGCCAACACTTGTTGGTTGTTCTACAGGTTTAGTTGTTGGTTTGGTTGCAATTACTCCCGGGGCAGGATTTGTACCAATTTGGGCATCTATTATTATTGGTTTACTTGTTAGCCCTATTTGTGTTGGTGGTGTACACCTAATCAAAAAGGTTCTAAAGATTGATGATGCACTTGATGCTTTTGGTTGTCACGGTATTGGTGGTATCTGGGGTGGTCTTGCAACAGGTATCTTCGGTGTTAAGGAACTTGCTCCCGGTGTTGAGTCAGGTGCTAAGTGGGATGGACTTGTATTTGGTGACTATCACCTATTCCTTGCACAAACAGAAAGTATTATAGTTACTATTGTAATTGCAATTGTTGGTACACTAATTTGTGCCGGTATTGTTAAGCTATTTGTTAAGAAACTTAGAGTTTCTGACACAGTTGAAAGACTTGGTCTTGACGAATCACAACATGGTGAAGTTGCTTATCCGGCTGACATTTAATTAATATATTATTTCATAAAATACCTCCTTATTGAATTTTACTAAAAAAAAATATATAATAATATAAAATCCAATTTGAGAGGTATTTATGAACTGTTACGATTTTGATAAAACTATATATAATGGAGACTCTACAAAAGATTTCTACTTATTTTGCTTAAAAAGACATAAAGGTATTATTAAGACTTTTCCCGGTTTAATTAAGGCTTTCACAAAGTTCTATGTACTTAAAAAGGGTAACAAAACTGATTTTAAAGAAAAGATGTATCGTTTCTTACCTTATGTTAATATAGAAAAGGACTTACCTGAATTTTGGGCAAGTCATAAGAATAATATTAAAGATTGGTACTACAAAACACAAAGAGAAGATGATGTTATTATTTCAGCTTCCCCCGAATTTCTCTTAGAACCTATTTGTAAAGAACTGGGAATTAAGTACCTAATGGCATCTAAGGTTGATATGAAAACCGGTAAATATGAAGGAATCAACTGTCATGGTAAAGAAAAAGTCAGAAGATTTTATGAAATGTTTCCTAACGGAAAGATTGAGGACTTTTACAGTGACAGTTACAGTGACTCTCCCCTTGCTGAAATTTCAAAGAAAGCCTTTCTTGTAAAAGGTAATGAACTAAAAGATTGGTAAACAAAAACTATTTAATAAGAGGTTTTGACAATGAATAAAATTTATAAGGTTGAAATTATAACTCGTCCTGAACTTTTTGATGATTTAAAAGAAGCACTTAACTACCTTGGTGTTAACGGTATGACAGTTTCTGACGTAAACGGTTGTGGTATGCAGAAAGGTCACACATATTACAGAGGTGTTAAAAGAGATGTTAACCTAATTAAGAAAATCAAGGTTACTGTTGTTGTTTCTGAAATTCCATATGAAGAAGTACTAAAAGCAGTTGAAAAATGTTTAAAGACAGGTACTGTTGGTGACGGTAAGTGCTTTGTTACTGAAGTTGTTGATGTTCTAAGAATCAGAACAGGTGAACGAGGAGTTGCAGCACTAATGGGTGCTAATGAATGTTAAGTAATCTATAATTTATATAAGCCACTCTTACGAGTGGCTTTTTCTTTCGATAGTTTAATTTAATACTATAAGAAAACTGCCACCCATAAGGATGGCAGTTATTTTTATTTACAACCACAATCAGGCTTTTTATTTTCATCACCAATATCACATACTGTTGGTGGGAAAAATTCATTTGTAGGGAATTCGAGTCTGTTGAACATTTCACAAGGATTATCGGAAGTTGTGACACACTCTTTCTCAGGAATACAGAAGTCATATGCCGGTATAAGCATTTGTACATTTCGCTCTATCTGTACTATTGTAAATATACCGATTGTTGCATACACAGACATTGAACCATTCTGCAAGAAATCTCCACCAAATCTGCGACAAATTGACTCAGGAATTCTACAAGGTGGATTGCAAGGACATTTGCACTCACAAACCTTTGCTGATAGAGCAATTGGTGTTGCTACCTGAACAGTAGCTTTCGGTAGATTTTGCGATGGTTGAAGTTGTTTACAATCGCACTCATCATAGTTATACTCACTTGTAAAAGTCTTTACACTTCCCTCACTACCATAAAGAATAACCTTTTTACTATGAATTGCAAGACCGTTTACTGTTACAGGGCAACTACCCGGTGACATAAATGCCTCAATAGCAACATCAAAGAAGAAGGTCATATCCACAGAATAAAAGCCTCTATGGAATGGTACTTGCTCTAGTGTTGAATACACTGTAATAACATCTGCTGACTTAATTCTGACGGATACTGCACCGTCAATTACTGATTGGCTTTGTTCGGTAAAATATACCCTTAAATCACTAAGGCAATCCTTATCTCCACAACTGTCATATATTCGTTGGGCATCAATACAAATAGATTCCTTAGGGTTGCAAGTGGTATGTTCACCAAAAGGACTTTCTGCCATAAGTAAAACCTCCATACATAGTGAAACTTTTGTTTCCGTCATTGACGGTGTAACACTATATCATATGGAGGTTTTCTGATTTTGTGATTGAATAGGTGAATTTTATTTTGTTATTTTTTTGATTGTGGGTTAAGATTAATAAGTTCTATAAATTAGGGTTTGTGGGGCTAGAACTTGCCTTGTTATGTGGTAGATATTTAGAATTAGTAGAAACCATCCAGCCTTCCTTGTGTAAAGGAAGGGGGACCACG